>JBJFGC010000221.1:0-3270 GCA_051892315.1 Eubacteriales bacterium | reverse complement strand
GCGGTCCTTCAGGGACTTCTCCTGTTTGTCTTCCTGTGTCTCCTCGGCGTTATGTCGTATATTGTGAGCATGATTCCCGCCGGTATTTTCGGTGTGGCTGTGGCGCGTACCTCGACCGGAAGCCAGCTTGTGTACGATGCGCAGAACCTTCTCAACACGCTGATTGGGCTGGTCATTCTGTGCATCGGCGGCATGATTTTCGCAAAGAAGGTGGGCGAAAACGATGCGATGGAGGTTTTCCAGAACGGCTACGACCGCAGACTTGACAGGCGTTACCTGAGCATATCCGTCGCTGTGGCAATTGCCGTCTACATTTTCATCGGCGTAGTTCTCAATGTGGACTTTATCATTGGTCCGGTGAAGTACCTCGGCATCTTCTTCTCCCGGGCGGAACGCAGTCTCAACGAGGGAATTAAGGTTTCCTTCCTCCTCCGTCTGCTGGCGATGGTCATCTGCATGGGCATCACGTGTCCGTTCCTGCTGAAGGGTGTTCGTTCCGGCTATCGGGAAAAGATGGCGTTCCAGGAAGCTGAGGAAGCGGAAGCCGCCGCACGCAGGGCGGAAATGGAAGCGTCGGAACAGACGCAGAAGTAATTCCGGCCGGACCGGCGGGAAAAAGCAGTCCTTAAAATTCCTACGGTGTGAATATCACCCCCGTATTGCGTCAAAACATACAGGGGGTGATTTTTATGATAAGAAAAACGGAATACGTGTGCGTTTTTCTGGCGGGCGGCGTTATCTACAATCTGCTCGAGCTGATGTGGCGCGGATTTACGCACTGGAGCATGACTCTGGCAGGCGGACTGTGCGTTCTGCTGATCCATCTGCTCAACCAGCGGCTGCACAGCCGCGGTCTGTTCCTGCGCTGTCTCCTCGGCTGTGCTGTTATCACAGGTGTGGAATTTACGGCAGGCGTCGTTTTCAATCTCATGCTGGGGATGAACGTCTGGGACTACTCTGGGATGTACGGGAACGTTCTCGGACAGGTTTGTCCGGCGTTCTCGTTCATGTGGTTTATTATGTCGTATCCGGCGTGCGGCTTCAGCAATCTGGCGCGTCGTTTTTTCGACGAGATTGCGGAAAACGAACGGCGGATGCAGACGGTCTGAGCGGGGCGGGGAGGAGCTTTTTCTTTTCCTTTATCGGAAAAAAGAGTGCCTCCCCACCGGCTCGTCCGCATTGGCGGCAATCAAAAAAACATAGGAGATCATACAAATGGCAGCAAGCAAACGAAAAACAAGCAAAAAAATCACCACCCGGGAGATCGTTCTCGCGCTGATTACCTTTTTTCTCGGTGTTCTGTTCGGAGGGTACGGCTACGATAAGGCCGGTCCGCTGTTCACAGGAGTTTCGACTTCCGGAGACGAGGGAAGTCCTACAATGCATTTTGTGGACGTCGGGCAGGGAGACTGTACGTTGATTACATACAACGGGGATGCGGTTCTGATTGACGCGGGGCCGGTATCGTCCGGAGAAACGGCGGCAGCATACGTAAAGAACTGTGTGGACGCAATCGACTACTTTATCATCACGCACCCGCACGAGGACCATATGGGTGGAGCGGCGGCCATTCTCGAAAGCATTGAGGTGGAGAACGTCATCATGCCGGAGGTTGAGGTAAGTACCCGCTTTTACGAAAATGCGATGAATCAAATTGCAGAGAAAAACGTCAATGTTATTTATTCCGAGCCGCTCGCCGTTTATGACACGGGCAGCATCAAAATAACCATTCTCGATTCCCTTCTTCCGGATACCGACAACCTGAACAATGTGAGCATCATGGCCCGCATCGACGTGGGTTCGACCTCCATCATGACAACCGGTGACGCGGAAATTGAGGAGGAAAACGTTCTTCTTCAGAACTACGTTCAGCTGAGCGGTCCGTACGCCCGCTCTCTTCTCGACTGCGACCTTCTCAAAGTCGGCCACCACGGTTCCACTACCTCCACGTCCAGCGAATTTCTCACGGCGGTTTCCCCGAGTGTCTGTGTCATCTCCTGCGGCGCCGGCAACTCGTACGGTCATCCCCACAAGGAAACCGTCGACCTTCTGACGGAGTATGGTGCGCAGATCTATCGCACGGACCTCAGTGGAACGGTGGTGCTGTACGGGGAGCCGTAAGGTTCTGGGGCGTTCGGTTCTTTGAGAAGAGCTCCGGAAAACCGGAGCCTGCTCAGCAACCAACCATTGCTTGCACAAACATAAAACCTGTGATATAATGAAAAAAGGCAGGGGGGAGAAGGGCGCTCCGAAACCCTGCCTGAGGTGGATTTGGCGGTTTATTTGATTTTGTATTTCAGACGGAGATTGTCTGCGATCATAGCGATGAATTCGCTGTTGGTTGGCTTGCCGCGACTGTTCTGGATGGTGTAGCCAAAGTAAGAGTTCAGCGTATCCACATCACCGCGATCCCACGCGACCTCAATCGCGTGACGTATGGCGCGCTCGACGCGGGAGGTTGTGGTCTGATACTTCTTGGCGACCGACGGATAAAGAACCTTGGTCACGGAATTGATGATGTCGTTGTCGGAAATCGTCATGAGAATCGCCGTCCGCAGATACTGGTACCCCTTGATGTGCGCCGGAACACCGATCTGATGAATGATGCGCGTGACCTGCGTTTCCAAATCGTGTGTCAGCGCGCTTTCATCCTTTTCTGCGGAATCGCGGCTAGCGGACCTGACCACGGAACCGCGGTTTTTCAGGATGGTTTCCACACCCGCGCATAACGCCTCGTAGTCCACCGGCTTCGGCAGACAAAGCGACGCGCCCGAACGGTTGGCTTCCATCAGTACGCTTGGTGTCGTGACCTGCGTCAAAATAATGAATGAGGGAGTCTCCCGCCCCGCTTCACCCGCTTTCTTCATCAGACCCAGCCCGTCCACACCCGACAGCCATAAGTCCGCAATGATAATATCGTAAGCTTGGCGGCCCATCATCCGAAGAGCCTCGTCGCCGTTTCCGGTTTCTTCTGCGTTGTACCCTCTCTCCGTGAGAACCTCACGGCAGTGACGGCGTATCTCGCCGTTCTCATCAGCAATCAGGATCCGTATGTCTTTTTCCATCTTTTCCATTCCATTGACCATGCCTTTCTTATCTTTCTGATTATGTACCCCACGGGGGTATCATGGATTCGTATGATTCTGCAACAACTATATATTACCATAAATTTCCTGATAATGCAAGTGTCCTACACAAGAAAAATACTTACAAAAATTACCATAATAAATTGGTGAAAATTAACATATCCAGAAGCTGACGAAAATTTCA
>JBJFGC010000220.1:0-3275 GCA_051892315.1 Eubacteriales bacterium | reverse complement strand
AAAACTTCTGTCGGGTGCGGGACAGCGCCCCGGAACTCCCTGACTTCGTCAGATATAAATTTCTATGTATTTGTAGCTTTGACGGTCGAGCTTTTTGGGATCGGGGATGAGGAAGCAGTTACCATCCATGTCAGAGATGAAAATGCGGCCGTCCTCCAAAACGCGGATGTTGGAGAAGGGGTTGTTCAGAACGAAGGAGACGTTGCCGGCGGTCGTTTCGGCATCCCAATAGTTGTAGCCGAACTTTTCCTTGGCGGATGTGATTTTGGTGATGATGGGAGTGAAATAGCGAAGCTCAAGCTCGGCATTGAGCAGATCAACGGTCGCTTTATCGAAATCGGCCAGGTTGCGGATCATGCCGATTTCGGAGCCGCGGCCCTTGGCACGGGTGTCCGGCTCACGGACGGAGATGAATTCATTCGGCGCGGAAACCGGAAAGGAACGGCGGAGAACCACGCGTTCAAAGAATTCCTCCTTGCCTTCAGCATTGATGATTTTCAGGGAAATCAGACCGCCGGTGGACGGTGAGAACCATGCGTTGGACGTTGTCAGAGCGATGGATTCGCGGCGTTTGAACAACTCGTCGGCGTTGACCTCTTCCTCCTCGTCGTCCTCCGCTTCTTCCGCTTTCTTGGCTTCGGCCTTGACGTCCGCTTTTTTATTCTCTTTTTTGACTTCTTCTTTTTTATCGGTCGTTACCGGTGCTTTGCTTTTTTCCATAGCAGATTAGCCTCCAATTTATCCAGATTTTATGCCTTACATACCGGCGAGGACTTTCTTCATCGCTTCGCACTGAAGCGTGTAGAGTCTGTAGTAAACGCCGCCCTTGGCGAGAAGCTCTTCCGGGGAACCTTCTTCGGCAATTTCCCCGTTTTCAATGGCAAACAGGTAGTTGCAGTCCTTGAGGGTCGACAGACGGTGGGCGATGGTGATGCAGGTGCGTCCTTTGACTAACTTGGCAAGCGCGTCACCGATCAGACGTTCGGTTTCGG
Organism: Eubacteriales bacterium; assembly: GCA_051892315.1. Lineage (GTDB taxonomy): Bacteria > Bacillota > Clostridia > Oscillospirales > CAG-272 > UMGS1696. The sequence goes on along the minus strand of JBJFGC010000220.1, from coordinate 2,283 downwards.
TGTCCATTGCCGCGGTGGCCTCGTCCAGAATCAGGATGGACGGGGAAAGCAGAAGCGCACGCGCGATGGAAACACGCTGGCGTTCACCGCCGGAGAGGGAACGGCTGCCGGAGCCGACCTCCGTTTCGTAACCCTCGGGAAGTCTGACGATGAAGTCATGCGCGTTCGCGGCTTTGGCAGCTGCGATGACCTCCTCCATTGTCGCGCTCGGACGGGCGTAACGGATGTTGTCTGCAATCGTACCGCGGAACAGGAAGATTTCCTGCGAAACGATGGCGATGTTGCGGCGGATGGAAGACAGCTTGATGTCCTTGAGGTCTACGCCGTCAATCAGAATCTGACCGGAAATCGGGTCGTACATACGGGTAATCAGGTTGGCGATGGTACTCTTGCCGGAGCCGGTGTGGCCGACCAGACCGATGTTGTCGCCCGCCTTGATTTTGATGTTGACGTCCTTCAGAATCGGACGGTTCGGGTTGTAGTGGAACGATACGTTCCGGAATTCGATGTCGCCATGGAATTCGGGGATTTCCTTTGCGTCCTTCGCATCCATGACATCCGGAACCATGTCCAGCACTTCAAACATACGCTGGGCGGAATTGATGGTGTCGGTGACGATGTTGGTAAAGGTAGAGAAGAACTGCAGAGGGCCGAAAATCATGCCGATGTAGCCGAGGTAGGTCGTGAATTCACCATAGGTCATATGCTCGCCCATGACAAGCAGACCGCCGTAACCCCAGATGGCCTGCGACGACATACCGATGAGCAGGCTGACAATCGGGAAAATGGTCAGTGTGGTGAGGTTGACCTTCAGGTTGGAGTTGTAGAGACGTTCGGAATAATGATAGAACCGGTGCGTTTCCTCCGCTTCCTTGGCAAAGGCCTTGACGACACGGATACCGTTGAGCGAGTCGCCGAGCATGGAGTTGAGGGAGGACGAGCTGCGGTACTGCTTGGAGTACATTCTCCACAGCTTGGGAAGCATGACGCGGAAAATCACGATGATGATCGGAACGGGGATGAAGACAATCAGGGTCAGCTGCCAGTTCATGGAGAACAGGAAGAAGGTCAGACCAATGAAGTTCAGCGCGTTGATGACAAAGTTCGGGATACCGTCGATGTAGAAGCTGCGGATACGGTCCGCATCGTAGTTGACGCGGTTGATGAGCTGACCGCTGGAATATTTGTTGAAATAGGAGAGGGAGAGCGACATCATGGCGTCAAAGACGTTCTGCTTCATCTGGTTGGTCATCCGGGTGGACAGGGACGCGTTGCGCCGGTTCTGCAGAATGTTGATGCCCAGTGAAATGAGTGCGAGCGCGACGATGACCGACAAGACGATGAACAGCTTGGTCACGGTGTGCCAGCGTCCGGATTCGGAAATGACGTTGTCGTAGAGAATCTCACCGTTGATGATCGGGCTGATCAGAGAGATGGCGGAGCTTGCGAGCATACAGAATAGGACGCCGGCCGCCAGAAACTTGTAGGGCTTCAGAAAGTCAAGCAGACGCTTGACGATGGCGCCTTTTTTGACACAGTGGGTGCAGACTCTGCGGTACTGGTTTTCATAAATCTGACCGCATTTCGGGCATTTGGCATTGAACTGTTCAAAGATCTGGTCGTCGTCCTTCACTTCGTCACCGCGCAGCAGGCGGTCGATGATTTCGCAGAACGCAAACAGTTTCTGCCGTTTGGAGTTGGTGCAGAAGGCCGCAATCTCGGTGACGGCACCCTCATTCCATTTCTGATAGATTTTATCTTTTTCCTCTTTTTCCAGCGTTTCATCGACTTTCGGACGCGGCGAGGCGTGCTTCAGAACCAGAAGACGGTTCGAGGACATGCACGTATCCACGGTCAGGTCAGAATAGTAGTCGAGGGAAATGCTGTCATGGTAGGCAGCGTACAAAGCATCCGGTGTTTTCCCGAAATGTTCAAAATTCGGGTCACGTTGTTTGGCGTTCTTCTTTGGAATCGAGTCCACATCCGCAAGAACGCGGTGAATGAGTCTGGTGTTTTTGTCATAGACGAGCCAGCTTTCACCAAAGTTACCGTCAAAGTCCAGATCCATCCGTACGGCGATGGTCATATCGCTCGGGGATAGACCATGGTCCCTGAGTGCCGCGGCGGCGGCATCCGTTAAATGGTCAAGCGGAAGCATAACATTCACATGCCTTTCCTCAGTATTTTGTCCGCACCGGGACAATGGGTGTTTTTCCCCGGCCGTCCGGCAGTTTTCCGGAGACTTCTGCGCGGAAAGAATGTAAAAATTTCTTGTTTTTCCTT
>JBJFGC010000219.1:0-3281 GCA_051892315.1 Eubacteriales bacterium | reverse complement strand
AAACGCCGCTTCCGGCGATTTTCGCAGTGTGTGTGATGGATTTGATTTTTGTTTTCGCGGCGGTTGTTTTTTCGCGGGAGAAAATGGATTTTACCCTTGCGGCCTCCGCCTTTACCGGGGTGTTTTACGTAGCCATTTCGTTTGCGTCCATTGTCCTTCTGCGCGGCGTCGGGAAGTATCTGTATCTTCTTGTTTTCATCGGTCCGTGGGTCAGCGACACCTTTGCTTATCTCTGCGGACGCATGTTCGGCCGTCACAAGCTCATTCCCGAGGTGTCGCCGAAGAAAACCGTGGAGGGAAGCATCGGCGGCATCGTCTTTGCGTCGTTGTCGTATGCTGTTTATGCGTGGGTCATCGTCCGGTGGTTTGACCCGACGGCATCGCCGAACTATCCGGTGATGCTTCTGGCGGGAGCCGTGGCGTCCGTCGTTTCGCAGATCGGCGACCTGTCCGCGTCTGTGGTCAAACGCCGGTTCGGCATCAAGGACTACGGCTGGATTTTTCCCGGACACGGCGGCGTGATGGACCGGTTTGACAGTGTATTGCTCACCGCGCCGGTGATGTATCTGCTGTCCCAGCTTCCTTCTTTTGCGGACCTTCTCATTTGACTTTTCCGAATTTTTCCGGAAGGATAGAAACCTTATGATCGATTTAAACGTACAAGACCGGCAGATTCGCCGCGCGGTCGTCCTCGGTTCGACCGGCTCCGTCGGCACGCAGACGCTGGACGTCATCCGTGAGCTTGGCCTGGAGGTGAGACTGCTCGCCGCCGGACGGAATGTCCGGAAGCTTGCCGAACAGATTCGTGCCTTTCATCCCTGCGTCGCGGCGGTGGCGGATCGGGAATCGGCGGACCAACTGCGGGAAATGCTTGGAAACGACGCGCCCGAGATCCTTTATGCGCCAGATGAGTTTCTCGACGCTGTCCGGACGACGGACGCGGATATTATTTTTCATTCCATCGGCGGACTGGAAGGGACGCGAAGCGCGTTTGCGGCGGCGGAATCCGGCAGGCGCGTGGCGATGGCCAACAAGGAGGCCATCATTGCGGCGGGAGAGCTGATTTTTGAAAAGGTTCGGGCGTCCGGCGGCGACTTTATTCCGGTGGACAGCGAGCACAGCGCGATTTTCCGCTGTCTTGAGGGACGGGATGGAACGGCAAGCCTGAAAAAAATCCATCTCACCGCGTCCGGCGGTCCCTTTTTCGGGTGGACGGCGGAGAAGCTGAAAGCTGTCACGCCGGAAGAAGCCCTCGCGCACCCCACGTGGAAAATGGGACCGAAAATCACCATTGACTCCGCGACGCTCATGAACAAGGGCTTTGAGATTATGGAAGCGGTTCGCTTGTTCGGTGTGACGGAGGAACGCGTGGAGGTGGTGATTCACCGTCAGAGTATAATTCATTCGATGGTGGAATATAATGATAACACTGTAATTGCAGAACTCGGACTTCCGGATATGCGCGATTGTATCCGGTACGCTGCAACCGCGCCGCACGCCGCGTGTGTGGACACGCCCGGCCTTGATTTCTCCCGCCTGGCGGGACTGACCTTCGCCGCTCCTGATCCTGCGGCGTTTCCGCTTCTTGACGCGGCCCGGCAGGCGATCCGGACCGGGGGAACGGCGCCGGTTTCCCTGATTGCAGCGGATGAGGAGGCCGTCGCGGCGTTTCTTGCAAAAAAAATCGGCTTTACAGAGCTTTCCTCTGTGGTACTGGAAACGCTCGGCCGGATTGACGTATCGTATGCAATCACCGGGGAGATAATTGCCGAGGCCGCACGGCAGGCGCGTGAAATCTGCGGCGAGCTTATGAAAAGGTAGTGATTGAAATTAACATTTGGTACATTGTTATCGCCCTTCTGATTTTCGGCTTTCTGATTTTTATCCATGAGATGGGGCATTTTATGACGGCACGTGCGTTTGGCGTGAGCATCCGGGAGTTTTCCATTGGAATGGGGCCGAAGTTGGTGTCGCGCCGCTCGAAGAAGACGGGCATCCAGTATTCGCTCCGTGCGCTGCCGATCGGCGGATTTGTCAGCATGGTCGGCGAAGATGAGGAGTCGGACGACGAAAATGCATTTTACCGCAAGCCGGTCTGGCAGAGAATCATCATCACCGCCGCCGGCGCCTTGATGAACATTGTGGTGGGTGTTCTTGTCATGTCCATCCTCGTTGCAGCGCAGGATGTTCTCCCCTCCAATGTCATCGGTGCCTTCGTCGAGCATGAGGACGGCAGTTCCAATGATACTTATGCGGCAGGACTTCGTGTTGGAGACGAAATCGTGGAAGTAGAGGGGACGCGCGTCCACATTGCCAACGAAACGGTCTATGAAATCATGCGTCTCGGCATCGAGCCGCTGGACATCACGGTTTTGCGGAACGGTGAGAAAATTACCTTTGAGGATGTTGTTTTCCCCACCATTGTGGAAGGAGGAACGCGCTACGGAGTTGTCGACTTCAAGGTCAACCCGGAAGAAAAGACACCGGTGACGGTTCTCAAGCATGCCGTTTACCGTTCCGCTTCCACCATCAAGATGATATGGGAATCGCTCTATGATCTGGTGCGCGGACGGTATGGGGTGGAAAATGTTTCAGGTCCGGTCGGCGTCACCAAGGCACTCGGCGAAGCGGCAGAGTCCGGTCTGTCCGACCTGGTTTATCTCACTGTGGTTATTAGCATGAACTTGGGGGTCATGAATCTGCTTCCCCTGCCTGCGCTTGACGGCGGACGGCTCCTGTTCCAGTTGATTGAACTGATCCGGCGCAAGCCTGTGCGGCCGGAAATTGAGGGGTATGTTCACTTTGCCGGCATGGTGCTTCTGATGATTCTGATGGTCGTAGTGGCCGTAAAGGACATTTTTACTTTGATATAGGACAACAATCATGAAAGAAATACAAAGAAGACAGACCCGTACCGTCATGGCCGGTGGGATTCCGATCGGGAGCGGGCATCCGATTTCCGTACAGTCCATGACCAACACGCCGGCGCACGACGTTGCCGCGACGGTCGGACAGATCGAACGGTTGGCGGCGGCCGGATGCGATATTGTACGCGTGGCGGTGCCGGATCCCGACGCGGCCGCGGTGTTTGCGGAGGCGAAGAAGCGCGGTATCTCCTGCCCGCTGGTCGCTGACATTCATTTTGACTACCGGATTGCTTTAGAGGCACTGAAATGCGGCGCCGACAAAATCCGCATCAATCCAGGCAACATCGGCGAGGCGTGGAAGGTACGGGAAGTTGCGGCGGCGTGCAGGGCTTCCGGTGTTCCCATCCGCATCGG
>JBJFGC010000218.1:0-3283 GCA_051892315.1 Eubacteriales bacterium | reverse complement strand
GTCATCGGTGACTCGCTGACCTCGGACTGTGCGGGGGCGATTGCCAGCGGCCTGGATATTTGCTATTTCCATCCCGAGCCGAACGGAACAGCGGCGGACGACTGCAGGCTGACATATACTATTAAAAGATTATCGGAATTGGAATCCATTCTTTTTGAATTTTGATCGGAGGTACACGTGACCGCTCTCCTTACAAAGCTCCGAATGCTCGTGGAACGGTATAATCAAAACGAAAATCAAATAGAAATCCGGGTCAACGAGCCAATGAGCCTTCATACCACCTTTCGCATCGGCGGACCGGCCTCTTTATACCTGATTCCGCGCAGCGTCCGGGCGCTGACCGATGTGTGCGCAATGATCCGTGAGACTGGCGTGCGGTATTATGTGGTCGGAAACGGAAGCAATCTTCTGTTCGATGACAGCGGATTTGAGGGTGCCATCCTTTCCACGGCCGCTCTTTCCGGTATCCGCATTGACGAAACGCTTGTCACAGCGGAATCCGGCGCACAACTCATTCATATCTGCAAAAGGGCGCGGGACAGCGGTCTGGCCGGACTGGAGTTTGCGTATGGAATTCCCGGATCGGTCGGAGGCGCGGTTTATATGAACGCGGGAGCGTACGGAGGGGAGATGGCGCATGTCCTTCAGAAAAGTGTTTACCTCGACCTGACCGACCTCACCATCCACACAATTCCGCTTTCCGAACACGCATACGGTTATCGTGACAGCGTTTACCGGCATAACGATTTTCTTCTTCTCTCCGCTGTTCTGTCGCTTTCCCGGGGAAATGCGGAGGATATCAGTGCAAAAATGAACGACTATATGAATCGCCGTATTACAAAGCAGCCGTTGGATTATCCGAGCGCGGGAAGTGTTTTCAAGCGTTTCCCGGGCCGTTATACCGGTCAGATGATTGAAGAAGCCGGACTCAAGGGTTATACCATCGGCGGTGCACAGGTGTCGGAAAAGCATGCTGGATTTATCATCAACCGCGGCGGTGCAACGGCGCGGGATGTTCTGGCGCTTGTGGAACATATTCAGAAGACCATTTTTGATCGTTTTGGCTGTGCGCTGGAATGCGAAATGATTTATGTAAAATAAATGGCAAGAGAAAGTTTTTCTTCAAAAATTAAAGAACAGCTTCGCGCGGAAGATATCCGGAAAAAATGCTGCCAGCACACCTTTGCGAACGTGATGGCGTTGGAATGCTCTACAGACGAAGACCGTTCGGCGCCGCTTGTCGAAATCTATCGGAAATGCCGCTGCGAAAGCTGTTCTGCTCTTTATGCGCGGGCACTTTTTCTTTTGTTCGGTTCTGTGACCGATCCGGCCAAGTCCTATCATCTCGATTTCGTCTTCCGAAGCGAATTGGAGAGGGACAGCATACAAACGTTGCTTGCGGAATGCGGTTTTTCTTTTCATGCTGCACTTCGGGCAGGGAAGTTCATTCTTTATCTGAAGGACAGTGCCGCCATTGAGGATTTCCTGATGTACATCGGCGCTCATACGGCGGCGTTTGACTTGATGAACAAAAAAATCGAACGGGAATTCCGCAATTCTGTCAATCGCCAGGTCAACTGCGATACTGCCAACATTGAAAAACAGCTGGCCTCCGCGAAAAAGTATATCGAAGCAATCCGGTACCTTATCGATTCTGGTTCCATAGATCGATTGTCGCCGGAGCTGAAGACGACCGCGTTGCTCCGCATTGAAAATGAGCAGCTGAATTTGTCCGATCTCGGACAGCTTGTGAATCCACCGGTCTCCAAGTCGGGGATCAAGCATCGCCTCGAAAAAATTCTTGCTTTTGCTGACGACGAGAAACAGAAAAAAGCCAAAATACAATAGACAGGAGAAGAATATGGGCGATTTTGTACATCTTCATTTGCATAGTGAATACAGTCTGTTGGACGGGGCATGCCGCATTTCCGATATTCCAAAAGCGGCCAAGGCGGCCGGCCACAGCGCCGTAGCCATTACCGACCACGGCGTGATGTATGGTACAGCTGCCTTCTATAAGGCATGCGTTGCCGAAGGAATCAAGCCCATTCTCGGATGCGAGGTATACGTCGCAAAACGCAGCATGTACGACCGTGAAAAGGAATTTGACGCCGGAAGCTGCCATCTCATTCTCCTTGTTAAAAATAAAACCGGATGGGAAAATCTGATTTATCTTGTCTCAAAAGCGTATACCGATGGATTTTACTCTAAGCCACGTATTGATATCGACCTTCTGGAAAAACACGCGGAGGGACTGATCTGTTTGTCAGCCTGCCTTGCCGGCTACATTCCGCGCTGTATCGTCGCGGGGGAGTACGAAAAAGCCATTGCTTACGCCAATCGTTTGGATGGAATTTTCGGACGCGGGAATTTTTATCTGGAGCTTCAGGATCACGGTCTCCGTGACGACGATATTGTATGCGAGGGGATTCGACGCATATCTGGAGAAACCGGCATTCCAATGGTGGCAACGAACGACGTTCACTATCTGAAAAAAACGGATTCCGAAACGCAGGCCATCCTGATGTGCATCCAAACCAACAACGTCATTACGGACGGCAAGCCCATCGGTTTTGAGACGGACGAATTTTACTATAAAAGTACCGCCGAAATGGAACGGCTTTTTTCCGGATACGTGGATGCATGTGCGAATACCGTAAAAATCGCAGAGCAATGCAATTTTGAACTGGAATTCGGAAAAACAAAGCTGCCGCGTTTCCGGCCGGAGAATGGTATGACGCCGGACCAATTCCTGAAAAAGCTCGCTTATGACGGTTTGGATTCCCGCGTTGCCCGCGGCCATATCCGATTTGACGAAAAATATCTCCGGGAAGTGTATGAGCAGCGCATTGAATATGAGTTGTCTGTCATTTCCAGTATGGGATACAGCGAGTACTATCTGATTGTCTGGGACTTTGTAAACTATTCCAAGAGGAAAGGAATTCCGGTTGGACCGGGACGCGGTTCCGGTGCCGGCAGTATTGTTGCTTATCTCGTTGGCATTACAGACATTGATCCGCTCCGCTTTGATCTGCTGTTCGAACGTTTTTTGAATCCCGAGCGTGTCAGTATGCCAGACTTTGACATCGACTTCTGCTACAACCGCCGGGATGAAGCCATTGCGTATGTGCGGGAAAAATACGGCAGTGACCATACCGCGCAGATTATCACCTTCGGAACCCTTGCGGCCAAGGCGGCCGTTCGTGATGTCGGACGTGCGCTGGGTATGTCCATTTCCGAAGTGGATGAGGTTGCCAAACAAATTCCCCAGGAGCTTGGCATG
>JBJFGC010000217.1:0-3283 GCA_051892315.1 Eubacteriales bacterium | reverse complement strand
GACTGCGGATTGTAAGCATTGCGCTCGGCTCGGTCACTCTGCCGGAAGAGGACGCAGAGATGATCAAGCAGGCACAGCGCACGGCCATTCTGCGCGATCCCACGATGGCAGCGGCCACGCTGGTCGGCGCACAGGCGGACGCTATGAAGACGGCTGCCGGAAATTCCGCGGGCGCAATGAATGGATTTATGGGGTTCGGAATGGCGGCGAACGCAGGCGGCGCGAACGCGGAAAGTATGTTCGCTATGAAACAGCAGGAGGCTTCCGCTCCGGCGTCAGCTCCCTCGGGCAGCTGGAAATGCAAATGCGGTACGGTAGCGGAAGGAAAATTCTGTCCGGAGTGCGGTTCTCCGAAGCCGGCGGATACCGAAGGCTGGACCTGCTCCTGCGGCTCGGTAAACAAAGGCAAGTTCTGTTCGAACTGCGGAGCGAAAAAGCCGGCCGGTGTCCCGCAGTATCGATGTGACAAATGCGGCTGGGAACCGGAAAAAGGCGCAAAGCCGCCCAAATTCTGCCCCGAATGCGGCGATCCGTTCGACGACGGGGATGTGGTTGGTTGAACGATGGTTATTATGTGGGAGGCGGCTTTGAAAAAAGCCACCTCCCACGCGTTTCCAGCTGATAAGGAAAAGCGGTGAAACGTTTTGCACACCGCCTTGTCCTGTCCTGCGGAGGAAATTTTTGGGAGAAGCAGGAAAGAGTTTCTCCTGGATTCACCTGTCATGGATCGTATTCTTTTGTAGTAAAATATCCATGTGGAATTCGTGAACTTTGTGTGGACAAACTTGATTCCGGAATGGGTTTATGGTACAATAGAACAGAAACAACAGAAATGCAACGCGTTTTTGGAGAGACTTGCCTTGCGCGGGCCTCTCCGCTTACCCTCGAAAGGATATTGGAATGACGAAAAGAAAGTGCTTCCTTTGCGCAGTGCTGGCGATTTTTTTCCTTCTGTCGCTGGCTGCCTGCGGAAAGAACGAGGATTACGGTATGAACGTTGCCCCCATGATGCCCGAACAGGGAGATCGTACGACGATGCATATCCTCAACCCCGACACGGAGGTGCGCGGGATATGGATTGCCTCTGTCTACAATATTGATTATCCTTCACGGACCGACCTGTCCGCGGATGAGCTGCGTGCGGAAATCGATGCCATTCTTGATACCTGTGAGAAAAACAGCCTCAATACCGTGTTTTTCCAAGTCCGACCGACCTGTGACGCACTTTATCAAAGCAGCCTTTTTCCCGTGTCCGCTTACCTTTCTTCGGACGGAACGCTGGCGTTTGATCCGCTGGGCTACCTCGTGACCGAAGCGCACAAACGGAACATTTACGTTCATGCGTGGGTCAATCCGCTCCGTGTGACGATGAACTCGCACGATGTTTCCTCGCTTCCGGACGGCAGTCCCGTTCGTGAGCATCCCGAATGGACGGTGCCGTATGCCGACGGAAAGCTTTATCTCAACGCCGGTCTTCCCGAGGTGCGGCAGCTTGTCGCAGACGGGGTGGAAGAAATCGTACGGAATTACGATGTCGACGGTATTGTTTTCGACGACTATTTTTATCCCTATCCAACAAACGACGAATCCGGGAAAACCGCAGTATTCGACGACGCGGACGCATATCAGACCTACGGTACCGATTCCGACAGTCTTGCGGACTGGCGGAGAGACAACATCAACCGTCTTGTCGAGCTTTGTTACCGGACCGTACATGAAACCGATCCGGAGTGTGTGTTTGGCATTTCGCCGTTTGCGGTCTGGCAGAATAGCGACGGAACCAACGGCGGCAGCAACACCTTCAGTCTGGAAGCGTACCATTCGCTCTACTGCGACGCGCTCGCATGGATTCGCGGCGGCTATATCGATTACATTTCCCCGCAGATTTATTGGACGTTTGACAACAAGTCCGCGGCGTTCGATGTTGTGACCCGCTGGTGGAACGCGCAGCTTGAGGGAAGTTCGGTGAAGCTGTATGTCTCGCACGCAGCATACCGGTATGAGGATGGCAACTGGGAAAATCCGCAGGGCGAGCTGACCGAGCAGGTATCCTTCGCGCGGAGCGAGAAATATTACCGCGGCAGCATTTTCTACGGTTACGATGAAATCAACCAGAACACCAACGGCGCGTCCGATGAGCTGCTCGCACTGTACGAGGACGAAATTATCTACACCGACATTCAGTCCAACGGGCATGGCGTGACCTTTTCTTCCCCCGCAAACGGTTCGTCGACAACGGAAAAGGTCACCTACATTCTTGGAATGTCCGACCCGTATTATATGCTGACGATGAACGGTGAGCGGGTCAGCCGGACCAAAAGCGGGTTCTTCAGCGTCTATGTGACGCTGGAGGACGGCGTCAACGAATTTGTTTTCGAGCAGAATGGCATCCGTTATCTCTATACCATTACCTGCGCTGCGGCAACGGCGCAGGCCCCCGCAGAAACGGAAAAAGCCGACCGCGTCATCGACACGCTGTCGGTCACGGGAACGTATCCCTCCTACGCGGTGACGACATCGGGAAGTGAGCTGTGGGTATCGTGCGTGGCGGCGTATGGCAGCGAGGTGACGGCAGACATCGGCGGAGTGGTGACTGCACTGCAGGCACTGGAAACGCCGTCCCGCAAAACGACCGACGACGGATACATTGCAGTCATTTACGGCGGAAACGCAAAGCTGCCGGAGGCGGCGGAAGGAGAAGTATTGGAAGCGGGAAAGGTACAGTACACCGCGCGTCACGCGGATGGAACGGTCACGGCGGAGGGAATCGTTGTCCGTGTTCTCGGGGAGAACGCGAAGCTGGCCGTTCGGGTTCTGGATGATTACACTCATCTGAAAATTACGGAATCCAGTTCATATTATAACGACTATACCGTCCAGTCTGCCGGAATGACCGACTACGTGGTTTCCCAGCGGAACGGATTTTATCAGCTTCGCATGGGAGGCTATGTCGCCGAAACCGACGTGGAGGAGACGGAAGATTTTCCGGCGGAGCTGTCTGTTTTTGATGCGGCCGCGGTGGAAAACCGGGGAGAAACGACGGAATTTCAGCTTCTCTGCGAAGACCGTCCGGCATACAACGGCTGTATTGAGGAGGACGGACGGTTTGTCGTGACGTTCTACAATGTGGATGCCGCGTCCGCACCAGAGCCGGACATCGGAGACAACCCGCTGCTGTTGTCCTGTGACGTCATACGGCTGGAAAAAAAAGTCCGTTACGCTTTTACGCTGTACGACGTCCGCAATTTTTATGGCTTTGACCTGCGCTACGAAAACGGCGCGG
>JBJFGC010000216.1:0-3297 GCA_051892315.1 Eubacteriales bacterium | reverse complement strand
GGAATGGAGGATACCGGAAACTTCCAAACAATAAACAACGTGTGTTGGACTGGGAGGGCTTTTCCGAAAAAGCCCTCCTCCCCGCGAATCTCATCGAACGCACGTTAAATACATACGGTAAAGAAAGGTAAAATATGAATACCATCAAGTTCAATCTCTATCCGGGAGGCGTCTCCCACTGTCTCACCATGAGCTACGACGATGGCCCGGCGGAAGACCTCCGTCTTCTGGATATTTTCAATCAAAACGGAATCCGCGGCACGTTTCATCTCAATTCCGGCAGCATTTTCTCGCGCGTTCATGCGGAAAAGCTCGCGGCAGTATACGCCGGACATGAAATTTCCTGCCATATGGTCTCGCACCCGTTTCCGGAAGACCTGCCTGACATGGCCCTTCTTGCGGAAATTCAGGAAGACCGCCGTACGCTGGAAACGGCAGCCGGCTGCGTGGTGCGCGGGATGTCCTACCCCTTCGGAAACTATAACCGCCGCGTGATTCAGGTTCTGCGGACCGCCGGCATCGAATATTCCCGCACAACCCGCGCGACAAACGCTTTTACCTTGCCCGAGGATTTTCTCGAATGGCATCCAACCTGTCACCATAACGGTGGTATTCTCGAAAAATTCCGGGAATTTGAACCCGACGACCGCTGGGGCCGCGCCAAACTTCTCTACATCTGGGGTCACAGCTTCGAGTTTCCGCGGAACGATAACTGGTCCATGATGGAAGAATTCTGCCGCATGGCCGGTCATCGCGAGAACATCTGGTATGCGACCAACATCGAGATTGTGGATTACGTCAATGCAGCCCGCGCGCTCCGCTTCTCCGTGAACTGCGACCGGTGCTTCAATCCAAGCGCAGTCGACGTCTGGTTCAGCGTGAACGGAGAAAAAGCCTGCTGCAAAGCAGGCGAATGTCTGACGCTGTAACCATTCTGCGATTTCCAATCGCATGGAGCCTGTCGACTGGGACAGACTCTCTATCCGACAATTGTACCCTCTTATCCACCCCGTCCGAAGAAGGAAAGGGGTGGATATTCTTAGGGCAGCTTTCCAAAGCGAGGCAGCCGGCAAGGGCTGCTTTTCTGCCGCTTGCTATTGCTCTATGGATGCCCTAATCCTGCGAAGGCTCCATAAGAAAAGCCACATCCTCGGCTGTAATCCGCATCAGCTCCTCACGCGAAACGGAGTCCAGAGCGGCGACACGGTTGGCCTGCTCGGTGAGAATGCGTTCGAAGGTGTTGCGGACACCGCGTGCGTTGCCGAACTCGCCGGCTGCTTCGGAGACGGCGTTGAAGTAGTCCCCCACAGCCGCTTCGGCCGCTTCGTCGAGAACATAACAGCTTTTTTTGCACTGCAAACGGAAAATGTCCAGCATTTCCTCCGCGGAATAGTCATCAAAGTTTATGTATTTGTTGAAACGGGAACGCAGACCGGGGTTCGAGTCGATGAAATCCTCCATTTGGTCAATGTAACCCGCCACAATCACAACGAGATCGTCGCGGTGATCCTCCATAGCCTTGAGAATCGTATCGACTGCTTCAAAACCAAAGTCATTTTCCGTCTTCGAGGTAAGCGTGTACGCCTCGTCAATGAACAACACCCCGCCAAACGCACTTTCGAGAACCTTCGACGTCTTGATGGCGGTCTGTCCGATGTAGCCCGCAACCAGACCGCTGCGGTCCACCTCCACAAGCTGTCCTTTCGACAAAATCCCCAGCGCGTGGTAAACCCGCGCCATGAAACGCGCAATCATGGTCTTGCCTGTCCCCGGATTGCCGGAAAAAACCATGTGCAGCGATACGTCCGTCGTCGGGAGATCGTTGTCCTGCCGGAGCTTGTACACCGTCGCCATATTGATGAGGTTTTTAACCTCTTTTTTTACGCTCTCAAGACCGATGTAGGAATCCAGTTCCTTTTTCAGATCCTCCATGTTTTCCTTCTCAGGAAGGTTTTCCTCCGGAGTCTTGGACGGCTTTCCCCCATCTCCGCCGTCGGACGCCTTGATCAGATTTTCGTCTGAGGCCTTCTGCGGATTCGCGGGTGCCGCTGCACCAGAATTCGGCGGGGAGACCGGCTTTTCCTTCTGCGGCTGCGTCGTGGATGCCGCAGTTGTTGTCGTTCTGGTGTTGCCCCAGATGTCGTCGCTCAACCGCTTGATGTTGTTCTCCGTCATTTTACGGATGAGGTCGAGCTGCATGGAAATGATTTCGTCTTTCTTGTCCATAGTCCTGTGTGATTCTTTCCGCGGAAGCAAAACGATGCTTCACGGACCCCTTTCCCAATCGTTCCTACATGGTTAGTATACCATATCCGACCGTTTTTGTCTACCGTTATTTTCAGAGTTTCTCCTCCGGCGCACATCCGTTTTTCTCACGGATCACCGGAAGCGTCCCGTCGAATTCCCCGCGCGTCGTCAGAACATGGGTTCCTTCCCGAACGGCGGCAATGTGCCCGGACGTGATTCGCTCCCCCGGCGCAAGCAGCGGAATCCCCGGCGGGTACGGCATGACAAATTCTGCCGAAATCCTTCCCTCCGCCTCCTCCAGCGGGAGAACCTCCGTCTCTGCCATCCGCGCGTCAGCCAGCGTCATCACGCATTCCGGCACGATTCCATAGGCCGAATGGAGGGCTTCTCCGCGTACGGGACGACTGTGTTCCCCCAGATACGTAAGGGCCCCGCGCAGCCGTTCCGTCATTTCCCACGTGTCGCCCGCACCCGTCATCAGCAGGACATAGCCGCGCGCGATCATCTCCGGCTCCACGGCAAACCGTTCCCTCAGTATTTCCGCAAGCTCCCCGCCGCTGTATCCATCGCACGACAGGATCAGCTTGCTTTCGTCAAACGCAAAAACCCCCTCCGGAATCCGCAGGTGAACGCCCGTGCACGCTGCTGCCGTTTTCCGCAGATACGCAATTTTTTCTGCCCAGCCCGCGAACAGCGCCGGATCTGTCATCGCGTGCAGACATCCGTCAATCGACGCCATAAAGACATACGACGGGCTGGAGGTCTCAAACATGGTCAGAGACTGTGCCACCACCGCCGGATCCACAAGCTCGCCGGAAACATGCAGCAGACCAGTCTGCGTGAGGGACGGCAGCGTCTTGTGCAGACTCATGATCACCAGGTCGGCGCCGCACGGAACCGGCTGCGGCACGTTTCGGTCGAGAAAACCGAGGTGTGCCCCGTGGGCCGCGTCAACAATCAGCGGAACCCCGCGCTCATGGCAGACCGCCGCAATTCCGGCAATGTCGCTGACCACGCCATCGTACGTCGGTGAGGGAAGCAGCATCGCGG
>JBJFGC010000215.1:0-3308 GCA_051892315.1 Eubacteriales bacterium | reverse complement strand
AATTCAAAAAGAAATAACGGAAGTGGGATTTGCGGGGGAAACTTTTGTTGGAACAATGGAGATTCGCTGCGCGAACTCCGAGATTCGCTTTGCGAACTCCGAGACTCGCTGCGCGACTCCGCTTTCCCCCGCCCCCTTCCAAAAGGATAAATGGACAACGTCTGTGCAGATTTTTTGCTTTATCTGCACTGCGCCTTGTCCTTTCTTTTTTTTTGAAAGTTTTGGAGGGTGGGGTAGTTACGCTCCGCGTAACTACGGGGAGGGTACTTTTTTCAAAAAGTACCCTCCCCGCGAAAACGTTATTTGCTTTCTTTCACCCGAATCCACGCGCAGACGTTGTGGTCGGGCTCCTGACCGGCGCTGGCGTAATCCACGAGAGTGACAGGGCCGGAGGCGGTGGTGAGCTTCAGAGCGGCGCGGCATTCGACGGGAGCGTCTGTGGTGTACGCCGCACTTTGGATGGCTTCGTCGGTCAGCGGAACGATGGGTTCGGCGTCCGCGGTTTCGTCGAGCGCGTAGGTCAGCGGGCCGCGCCGGACGGCGATGTAGTGATCGACCGCAGTGTCCGGAACGCAGTCGGACGGATGAACGGCGTAGGGGGTCATGTCCAAAACGAGGTCGAATTCGAGACCCGGGAGTCCGCCGTCCGGCGTGTTCAGCGCAAGGTAGCTGCCGTCTTTGACGGTGGAGGGGATCGTGAGATTTCCGGACCGGAGCGCGGCCGTTTTGCTCCACTTCGGAATGCGGAAATACAGGCCGCACGGGCGGTCGTACTTCGTCACCTTGACGTGGATGGTGCTGTCCGCGGCATAGGGATACCCGGTCGTTATCGCAAGCTCTATGCCGTCGGCGGAAATCGTACCGTTCCGGTAAAGGTTGACGTACAGATTTCCCTCCCGGTCCAGTGCGGCCGACGCGGTGGCTTCCAACGCAAATCCGGCGGAGGAAATGCAGACGCAGCAGCCGTAGAAGGACGTGTCGTCGATGTTTTTGTAGCCGCCGATTTCCTTGAAGCGGGGCGCGTGACGGAGCGGATTGTAGCTGTGGATGGGGAGCGGAATGCCGCCGTTGGCTTCGGGGTCAATGTGGCGGCGGAGCGACGCGGACATCGCGTTGTACATGGAAATTTCAAATTCGTCCATATACCTGGCGTCGCCCGTCATACGGTAAAGCTGCCACATGAACTTCATCCACGTCACGGTCACGCAGGTTTCCTGCATGATGCCGCCGTGCGCCTCGTTGAACTGCTCGGCAGCCGCGTGGTCGAACGACTCGTACTGGCAGCCGAGGCAGCCGATGATGGTGCTTTCGTTTGCGAGAACGTTGTCGGCAAACCGGATGACGGTTTCGCGGGCGCGCGCGTCGTCCATGATTTTGGAGTATTCCGCAAGTCCCTCGAAGCAGGAAATCATTTCGTACGCTTTGGTGACGTGGTATTGGTAGACGGGAAGCTTGTTTTCATAGGCCAGCTCAAACAGATTCTGGTGGAGCGTGCCGCCGAAGGAACGGATGTATTCGGCAAATTTCAGATACCGCGGTTCCTTTGTACGGCTGTACAGGAAAACGAACGGCTCCAGAATGGAGCAGTTGTTCAGCCCGTCCCAGGAATTCGTGCGGGCGGGAAGGACAAGTTTTCCTTCCTCCTCCCGTCCGAATTTTTCGAGAATGTAGTCCGCGTGACGGCAGAGGGCGGCCTGAATGACGTCCGCCAGCTCCCCATCCCGGCAGATTTCCAGAAAGTAAAGGAAGCCGAGCATGATATACTTCCGGGACCAGATGTCCCATCCGTCGAATTCCTTTTCCACGGAGTAGGTGGAGAAGCGGCCCAGTTCGTCCTGCGCGGTGAGCATGTCGCGGCAGGTTTCCTCGATGACGCTGTATAAATGGTCGTCTCCGGTGACGGCGTAGGTGAAGCAGGCGCCGCGCATCATTTTGCCCCAGTATTCGCCGCGCCATCCGCGGTCATGGTCGTCCACACCCGGATGCTTGAACAGGTTCACAAACTTCGCCCATGCGCGGGTGTCGTAAAGCTGAATTCGGGTCAGCTTGTCCAGCTCGCCGGAGAGGGCGTCGTTGCAGCGGTAACGAATGCCGGCTGCAAACCGGACGTCGGTCTTGTTGTCCATGGGATTTCTCCTCTATTTTTTTTGATTTAATCCTTCACTCCGCCGTCAATCTGTTCCTTTGCGATGCGGCCGTCGCGCAGGAGATCGTGGAGCTTGGCGCTGTCGTGGGCGGCAATGGCGTCCCTGTATTCAGCGAGGTTCTGGATGATGCCGTCGATTTCGCGGGCAAGGTTGTCGCCGTTTTCCAGGAAAAGCTGGGTCCACATGTCTTCGTTCAGCCATGCCACGCGGGTCAGGTCGGCGTAGCTGCCGGCAGAGTAGCCGCGGTGCATTTTCGCGGTCGGACTCTTGACGTAGGCGTTCGAGACAATGTGCGCAAGCTGCGAGGTGAAGGAAATGATGGCGTCGTGGTCTTCGGCGGTCGTGATGGACAGCTTGCCGAAGTGGGCGGGCGCGAGAACGTTCTTCACACGGCTGAACAGATCAATGTCGTCGTAGCGCGGCGGCACCATCACCATCGGCGCACCGGCGAACAGATTCTCGTCCGCGTACTTGATGCCGGAGAACTGCGTGCCGGCCATCGGATGCCCGCCGACGTAGGTGAAGCCGTACTGTTCCGCCAGCGCGAAGCCGACCGCGCACACCGTGCGTTTCGTACCGCACAGGTCGATGACCAGCGTGTCCGGCGCAACCTTCGGCGCAATTTCCTTCAGATATTCAATCGCCGCCTGCGGGTACAGTGCGATGAATACAACGTCGCATTCCACAAGCGTGCCGTCTGTCAGAGTGTCGTCAATGATTCCCTTGATTTTCGCGTAGTCCAGCGTCACTTGATTGGCGTCAAATCCGTATACCGTGTGGTTTTCCTTCTTGTAAGCCTTGGCCATCGAGCCTCCGATCAGACCTAAACCGCAAATTCCAACTTTCATTTTTGTTCTCTCCTTACTTTATGAATCAATGGGGATTTCCCCATGCTTTTTGAAAATATTTGAATCAGGTGAGGCGGGACAGAGCTTGAGGGCAGATTGGTTTGGTCTGCCCTTTGCTGTCTGCACCGCTATCCTGCATCAGAGTGAAATTGTTTCATTCATGAATTCCACGTCGGCGCGCAGCGCGGCGTCGGCGAGGAGGTCGGCGGTGGAACGCGTGTCGTCCCACAGCATCTCTGCGGCGAGCGCAAGCGGGTAGGGGAGGTAGGCTTCCACAGCGCCGTCCTCCGCGAGAAAGGTGATGATGTCGTCC
>JBJFGC010000214.1:0-3318 GCA_051892315.1 Eubacteriales bacterium | reverse complement strand
TGCGTGGGGGACGGGTAGCTGTCGACGGTGCGGTGATGCGTGACCCGTCCGTAAAAATCGACGAGGCGTGCGCGGCTGTGACCGTTGACGGCCAGCGTGTCCACTGGTCGAAGTACAAATATGTGATGCTCAATAAGCCGGCCGGATACGTGAGTACGACCGACGACGATCCGAAATCGGTCATGAAGCTGCTCCCGCCGGAGTTTTCGCGGCTCGGCATGTTCCCCTGCGGACGCCTGGACATCGATACCGTCGGTCTTCTTCTCGTGACCAACGATGGCCCGACGGCGCATGAATTGCTGGCACCGAAGCATCACCGCGAGAAAACCTACGCCTTTACCTGCCTGCCGCTCACGCTTGAGATGAAACGGAAGCTCGAAAACGGAGTGGAGCTTTCGGACTTTACTTCCAAACCCTGCACGGTTTCCCTGGATGACGCCAGACATGGACGGATTACCGTGACGGAAGGGAAGTACCACCAGATTAAACGGATGTTCCACGCCGTCGGGAGCGAAATCACTTTCCTCGAACGCCTCACCTTCGCCGGTCTCACGCTGGATCAGGCTCTTGCGCGCGGTCAGTGGCGTGAGCTGACCGAGGAGGAGATCGACTGCTTGGTCAGCAGAGGGTGAGCAGGCGGGGAAGCCTTCTTGTCAAAGAGCTTTTCCCGCATCCAAAAGAAAAAGAAACGCTGTTTTTCTACCAAGGAGAATTTTATGAACCTGCTTGAATGTCTGGCCGCGGAATTTTCGATTCCTCTGGACCGCCTGACCGCTACCGTGGCCCTTCTTGACGACGGAAATACGGTTCCGTTCGTCGCGCGTTACCGGAAGGAAGTCACCGGCGGACTGGACGATACGGTGCTGCGCCGTCTGTGCGATCGTTTGGCCGCTCTGCGAAGCCTTGAAAAACGAAAAGACGAGGTGCGCGCGCTGATCGACGCACAGGGAAACCTGACCGATGAGCTGTCCGCCGCTATCGACGCAGCCGAAACCGTTACCGAGGTCGACGACCTTTACCGTCCTTTCCGGCCAAAACGCCGTACCCGGGCCTCCGCTGCGCGTGAGCGCGGGCTGGAGCCCCTCGCCGAGCTTCTTCTGCGGCAGGAAACGTCGTATACTCCTTCTCTTGAGGCGGCTGCCGCTTCTTATATTAAAGATGAAAACTCCGTTGCTTCTGTGGAGGAGGCCTTTGCCGGCGCGCGCGATATCATCGCCGAAACGGTGTCCGATAACGCGGCTTGCCGCCGTGAAATCCGTTCCCTTACCGAGCGGTACGGCGTCCTGACGACCAAAAAACTTGACAACGCCGCCGCGGTATACGAGCAGTATTTTGACTATACTGAACCGGTGCGGACCATCCCGCCTCACCGCGTCCTCGCCATCAACCGCGGCGAAAAGGAGGACGCCCTCTCTGTCTCGATTGCTGTCGAGCGCGACCTTTTGCTGAACGCTCTTTTTTCCGAGGTTATCACCAATCCGAAAAGCCCCGCGTTCGTTCACTTGTCCGCTGCGGTATGCGATAGCTACGACCGCCTCATCGCGCCGTCGATCGAACGGGAGATCCGGAACGATCTGACCGAACGGGCCGGCGAACACGCCATCTCCCTGTTTTCCGTCAACCTGCGGCACCTCTTACTTCAGCCGCCGCTGAAGGGAAAAACCGTCCTTGGCTTTGACCCCGGTTATCGTACGGGCTGCAAACTTGCGGTCGTCACCAAAACGGGTGCGGTTGTCGAAACGGCGGTGATTTATCCGACCAAGCCGCACGAACGCGTGGCCGAGGCGAAGAAAACCGTAACCCGCCTGATTCAGACGTACGGCGTGGACGTCGTGGCCATCGGAAACGGGACGGCCTCCGGCGAGTCGGAGCGCTTCATCGCCGAGCTGCTCGGCGAAATCGGCGGGAAAACCAAATACATCGTCGTTTCCGAGGCAGGGGCGTCGGTGTATTCGGCGTCCGAGCTGGGGGCGGAGGAATTTCCGGATTTCGACGTGACCGAGCGCAGCGCGGTGTCCATTGCCCGGCGTCTGCAGGACCCTCTGGCCGAGCTTGTGAAAATCGATCCGAAATCCATCGGCGTGGGACAGTATCAGCACGACATGAAGCCCGCGCGTCTGGAAGAGGCTCTGACCGGTGTGGTTGAGGACGCGGTCAACGCAGTCGGCGTGGATGTCAATACGGCGTCCTACTCGCTGCTTTCCTACATTGCGGGTATCAACCGGACTTCAGCGAAAAACATCGTCCGGTACCGCGAGGTCAACGGCGAATTCCGCACACGGGAGGAGATTCTGAAGGTTCCGCGGTTCGGCGAAAAGGCGTTCCGGCAGGCGGCCGGCTTCCTGCGGATTCCGGGCGGGGATGAAATCCTCGACAACACGGGCGTTCATCCGGAGTCGTATGAGATCGTGAAACGGCTGCTCGAAACCTTCGGACGCACCCTCGCGGATGTGGGCCGCGGTCTGTCTCTGCGTCCGGAAGCCAAACGTTACGGCATGAAAAAGCTCGCGGAACGGCTGGGCTGCGGGGAGCCGACCCTCGAGGATATCCTGACCGAGCTGGAAAAGCCGGGCCGTGATATCCGCGACAGCCTCCCGCCGCCGGTTCTGCGCGACCGTGTCCTGTCCATTGAGGACCTTGAACCGGGCATAACCATGACCGGTACGGTGCGCAATGTCATCGATTTCGGCGCGTTCGTCGATATCGGTGTGCATCAGGATGGGCTCGTCCACATCAGCGAAATGGCGGACCGCTACATCCGTCACCCGTCCGAGGTGCTCGCGGTGGGCGACGTGGTGACGGTGCGCATCAAGAGTGTGGACGTGAAAAAAGGACGAATCGGGCTTACGATGCGCAGCGCGTCTCCGGACAAAAAACAGCCGTGACCCAAGGATTTTATAATAAAATTAGAATTTTCTGTTTTCACTGCCATGGAAAAAACCGAGCGCCGGCGGAGAAAAATGTACAGAATGCACAAAGGATTAAATTAAATTTCGGTAAAAAAAACTCTTTAAAAAGAGAGCGGAATTTGATACAATATATCACGGTAAATAGTATATGGACATTTGTACGTACGTGTGCGGAACAATCCTGTCCTTGTGCCGATTATTTTAAATTGTATATCATACATACTCCAAGGAGGATTACTTAATGGCTAGCTTATCCCTCAAACACATCTACAAGAAATATCCCGGCGGTGTTACGGCCGTCAGCGACTTCTGCCTTGAAATTAAGGATAAGGAATTCCTTATTCTCGTCGGTCCTTCCGGCTGCGGTAAGTCCACCACCCTTCGTATGATCGCGGGCCTCGAGGAAATC
>JBJFGC010000213.1:0-3328 GCA_051892315.1 Eubacteriales bacterium | reverse complement strand
TCCTCCTGGGTCATGGCTGCGAAGGTGCGCTCCACCCAGTCCAAGATCATGATTTCCAGCACCGACGTGTACCGCCCCGGCTTGGCGCTGTCCGGTTTTTTTGACCACTTCGACGGTAAACGGATTCAGGTCATCGGGAATGCGGAAACCATGTTCCTTAAAAAAATGGAGGAGGGGGTCCGGCGGGAGCGGCTGACGGACTTTTTCCGCAGAAATCCGGTCGCCATCGTGATCACACACGACAACGAGGCCGACCCGGTTCTTTTGGAACTGGCCGAATGCTTTGAAATTCCGATTCTCGCAACCTCGGAAAACACCAGTGACTTCATGGCCGCGCTCATCGCTTTTCTGCACGTCCAGCTCGCGCCGCAGATTACCCGCCATGGCGTTCTGGTCGAGGTGTATGGCGAGGGAATCTTCATCACGGGCGACAGCGGTGTCGGAAAAAGCGAAACGGCCATCGAACTGATCAAGCGCGGCCACCGCTTCATCGCCGACGACGCCGTGGAGCTTCGGAAGGTGTCCGCCAAGTCCATCGTTGGAAATGCTCCCGAAATGATCAAATACTACATTGAGCTTCGCGGCATCGGCATCGTGGATGTACGCCGTCTCGTTGGTATGGGATCGGTTAAGGAAACCGAAAAGGTCGACATGATTATTAACTTGGAGCCGTGGGTGCAGGGCAAAATGTACGACCGCCTGGGCCTTGACAGCGAATACTCCGATATCATGGGCATCAAAATTCCCACCACCACCATTCCCGTGAAGCCCGGCCGAAACCTTGCCGTTGTCATCGAAATCGCGGCTATGAACAACCGCCAGAAGCGGATGGGCTATAATACCGCGGAGGAATTCAATGCCAAGCTGATGCAGAGCATGGGCATTGAATAAATCGTATTCTTTGGCAAAAATTCATAAAATTTTACGTCAAGTCCCCGAAGAATTGTCGAAAGACGAAATTTTCGGGGACTTGCTCATTTTGCATTGCAATCGAACGGGGGATATGCTATAATTTCCATAACGGAAAGTTCTTTCTGTTGAAAAATTCAATTTTATATTCCAACAAATTTACAGAGTAGATTTCGAGGCGTCAAGTGCCGGTGAAACGGGGAGTTGTTCATCGGACGAAAGCCGGAACCGTGTGGGAAACGGGATTCGGCTGCGGTCGCGGAATCGCATCCCGCTGTCATTCAAAAGAGCCATACTCTCATAAATGTGCAGGCGGAACTGTAGCTTTCCGTACCTGTTTATGGGAGGTTTTTATTTCATGCAGCTCAAAAAAAATTCGGTTCGCACCATCACCTATCTGGCGCTCCTTACGGCGCTGCAGATCGTCCTCAGCCGCTTCCTGTCCATCAATACGTCCGGCCTCAAAATTGGCTTTGCATTTGTGCCGGTCGTGGTGGCGGCGATCCTGTTCGGCCCGATTTCCGCCGCGATTGTCAACGCGCTTGCGGATTTCCTCGGCGCCATCCTGTTCCCGATTGGCCCGTATCATCCGGGCTTTACCATCTGCGCGGCACTGGCGGGCATTCTTTACGGTCTTTTCCTCTATAAGTCCGACAGCGAAGCCACGGATCTTTTCAGTAAGCCCTGGATCCGCCGGAAAACCATCCGTTTCTTCCCGAACGTTCTGGTTCCCGTGCTGGTGAACAGCCTTATCCTTGGTCTGCTCGTCAATACAATCTGGGTCGCCATGCTTTATGGTTCCAAGACCTACGCGGGCTGGTTTCTCTACCGTCTGCCGGAATATGCTCTGATGGTTCCGGTGCGGCTCGTTCTGATTCCGGTTCTTCTGCGCCTGTGCGTGCAGCTGAAAAAAGTTTTTATAAAAACGAAATAAGATAAGTGCGGAGTTTTGCACAATTTCTTTAAAAATTTCATTTGTCCCATTTTTGTCACGGTAAGGTTATAGGATGATGACATACGATCAAGCATTGGAATATATTCACTCGGTAAGCTGGAAAGGAAGCCGTCCCGGGCTTTCGCGGATTACCGAGCTGTGCGGCCGGCTCGGACATCCGGAAAATTCGCTGAAATTCCTTCATGTCGCGGGAACCAACGGCAAGGGTTCGGTCTGCCGGATGCTGGCTTCCATTCTGGAACAGGCCGGTTATCGCGTTGGACTGTTTACATCTCCGTTTGTGGAGCGATTCAACGAACGCATCATGTTCGGCAGCCGCGATATTACGAATGAAGAATTGGCATGTGTAACGGAGTTCGTTCGGACGTATGCCGACGCAATGGCGGACGCGCCCACCGAATTCGAGCTGATTACTGCCATTGCCTTTGAATATTTCCGCCGCATGGCCTGCGATTATGTCGTGCTGGAAACTGGTCTGGGCGGCCGTCTGGACTCCACCAATGTCATTCCGTCTTCGGTTTTGTCCATCATTACGGGCATTGACCTTGACCATACGGCGCTTCTCGGAAACACCACTGCGGAAATTGCCGCGGAAAAGGCCGGTATCATCAAGGAAGGTTGTCCCGTTCTGTTTGGGGAAGGGGACAGCGACGCGGAGGCGGTCATCCGGAAAACCGCTCAGGAACGGCACAGCCTGTATCGGCGGACGGATTTTTCGGCGATTGCCGATCTTCATTCCGACCTTACCGGAACGACCTTTACGTTTGGGGAACGGAGGGTCCATATTCCTCTGCTTGGCCTGTACCAGACGCGCAATACGGCGACCGTTCTGACCGCATGCGATATGCTGCGGGAGACGGGTACCGTGCTTCCGGAAAAGGCCGTGACGGACGGTCTGGCCGCCGCGCGTTGGAAAGCGCGCTTCGAGATTCTCGCGGAGCGTCCGCTTGTGATTTACGACGGTGCGCACAATCCGCAGGGAGTAACGGGCGCGGTCGAAAACATCACCCATTACCTGACCGGGCTAAGCGGGGATGGAAAGATCCTCCTTCTTATGGGCGTTATGGCGGACAAGGCGTACGATCGCATGATTGCTTTGCTGTCTCCTCTGGCGTCGACGGTCTTCTGCGTGACTCCATCGGTCAGCCGCGCGCTTCCGGCTGTTTCTGCCGCTGCGGAATATGAACGGTGCGGTGTACCTGCACGTTCGTTTGACTCGCTCGCGGACGGTGTGAACGCTGCCTGCGAAGCCGCGTTGTCCGAAAACCGGCCGTTGGTTTGTCTCGGTTCCCTTTATATGTATGCCGATGTCAAGTGTGCGGTGCGGGCATGGAAGGAAACAACGGCAGGGAGGGCCTTTGCAAATTGAATTTTCCCAAAAAAATCCGTTTTCTTCTCACGGCGGCCTTCCTCACAGCGGCTCTGACCTCCTGCGGACTTCTTGACCAGCTTGGTTTTGACACC
>JBJFGC010000212.1:0-3329 GCA_051892315.1 Eubacteriales bacterium | reverse complement strand
ATTTATTCCCGTTCGGCAGCCGCCGCTCCCGCCGCGCGCGCCGTCGAAAAGGCAAGCTGCAGATTGTATCCGCCTGTGTACGCGTCCACGTCAATCAGCTCGCCGCACACAAAAATCCCGGGATGCCGCTTCAGCTCCATCGTCTTCGGATGAAGCTCCGTCACAGCCACGCCGCCGCAGGTCACAATCGCCTCGTCCACCGGACGAAACGCAGCCGGCGTCAGCTCATAGGCCTTCAAAATCTCGCCGAGCCGCCGCCGTTCCGCGCGCGTCACCGCCGCAGTCTTCTTCCGCGGGTCAATGCCGGAACGCTCAATCACATACGAAATCAGCTTCTGCGGCAGCAGGTCCGACAGCGCGTTTACAAAGTCCCGCGCCGCGTATTTGGCAAAATCCGAGAGAATCCGCCGGTCCAGCTCCTCCGCCGACAGAGCCGGCTTGAGGTCCACCGACAGCCGGTACGATGTCACCGGATGCGCCTGCATGTTCGCCGACGCCGACAGAACCAGCGGTCCCGATACGCCGAAATGCGTGAACAGCATTTCTCCCATTTCCGTAAAGACCGCGTCTTCCCCGTGAAAAACCGTCAGCGTGACGTTTTTCAGCGTCAGGCCGGACAGGGGCGCGCAGTCCTCCTTTGTCACAATCGGCACCAGCGAGGGCGTGAGGGGCGTGATTTCCACTCCCAGTTTTTTTAGCATCCGGTGACCGTCCCCTGTCGAACCGGTCGCGGGATAGGATACCCCGCCGGTCGCCACAATCACGGAATGGTAACACCGCTCCCCGTCCGCGGACTTCACCAGAATCCCCTCCCCGGTCTCGGAAAGTTCACGGACACGCGTGCCGTAAAGCACCGTCACGCCGGCCGCGCGCATCGCCTGAACCAGCGCGTCGGAAATATCCGCCGCCCGGTCGGAAACCGGAAAAACGCGGCGCCCGCGCTCCGTCTTCAGGGGCACGCCCGCGTTCTCAAAAAACGCCATCGTGTCCGCCGGCGAGAAACGGCTCACCGCCCCGTACAGAAACTTCGCATTGCTCCGCACCGCGTCGAGAACCTCCCGCGCCGTGCAGTTGTTGGTGACGTTGCATCGCCCCTTCCCGGTGATGCGCAGCTTCCGTCCGGCATATGGGTTCCGCTCGTATACCGTCACCTCGGCGCCCGCTTCCGCTGCCGTCAGCGCCGCCATCATACCCGCCGCGCCGCAGCCGATGACCGCGACACCGCTTCCGTTTGGTTCCATCGAATGTGTCATACGTTATACGCGGTTGTGTCCCAGGCTTTCATACGATTCCGCGCTGGTATACACATTGTACTCCTTCCAGACGTTTTCCAGCCGCTCCAGGGTTTCCGTCACCTCGGCGTTTTTCTTTTTTCCAATGTAGGCGATCAGGGCGTTGATGATGCTCATGGGCGCCACCAGGGAATCCACGAAGGAGGCCATCTCGCTCTTGGCAATCAGCGCAGCGGACGCGTGCGCTACAATCGGCGAGGACATACTGTCGGTAATCGCAATCACATCCGCGCCGGTCCGGGAAGCGTATTCGGTCGCATTCACGATGCCGGTGGTGTAGCGCGGAAAGCTGATCGCGATGAAAACGTCGTCCTCGTGCACCTTCATAAGATGTTCAAAAATTTCGCTTCCGCCCGCGGGACGGATGAGACGCACGTTATCGAACAGGAGGCCGAAGTAATAGTTCATGAATTCGGCAAGAGCCGCAGAGGAGCGCATCCCGAGAATGTAGATATTTTTCGCTGCAAGAATGATGTCGACGGCACGTTCAAAGGAGGCGTGGTCAATGGTTTCGAGGGTGGCCTTGATTTTTTCCGCGTCGGCGAGAAGCACATGGTCGAGGATTTCGTTTTCTTCCATCCGAAAGTTCACCGCCTGCATCCGCTGAACGGTGGTCAGTTTCACGCGTACGGTTTCGCGGATTTTCGCCTGAAGTCCGGGGTAGCCGTCAAAGCCCATTTCGTTTGCGAAGCGCACGACAGTCGATTCGGAGACGCCAACCTCCGCACCGAGGGCAGAGGCGGTCATATAGGCAGCTTTATCGTAATTTTCGATGATAAAACCGGCGATCAGCCGCTGGCTTTTGGAAAGCTCCGGAATGGATGCTTCGATTTGTTTGATAAAGTCAATACCATGTTTCGTTTCCACGTTTTACAACCAATCCTTTTTCATAAAGTACACAAACTTTACAATCGTTGTATTATACCCCAAAATTCCATGTAAGTCAACGGAATTTTGTAAATAATGCCCCGCTCATAAAGGGGGGCGCGGCGCAGAAAAAAGGCCGCCACCGGCGGCCCTGTTTTTTTCTTTTATTCGGCTTTCTTTTCCGGAATGATGAGTCCGTAGCTGCCTGCGTTTCGCTTGTACACGACGCATGTGTCTCCCGAATCAGCGTCCTCAAACGCGTAAAACGCGTGTCCAAGAAGGTTCATCTGGAGAATCGCTTCCTCCGGCGTCATCGGCTTCAGCGGGAACGACTTTACCCGAATGTCAAAATCGCCTTCTTCCTCTACCACCGGCGCGTCCGCTTCCGTCATGCAGGCCTCCGCTGCCGCGAACGTCGACTTCATTCTCTTTTCCAGTCTCGTCTTGTTCTTGCGGATCTGCCCTTCAATCGTATCGACGCAGCGAACCAGGGATGTACGGAAATCCGGTGTGCTCTCCTCCGCGCGGAAGAGAGTTCCTCCAACTGAGATGGTAATCTCCATGCACTCGCTGTCGCGCACTCTCCGGAATGTGACCGTAGCATCCGCGCCGTTCGGGAAGTAGCGGTCGAATTTCGCCAGCTTCTTCTCAACGAGAGCCTTCATGTCATCACGAACGTTTACCTGTCTTCCAATAATAGAGATATTCATGATCCTACCACCTTTTTTTGTATTTACGAAAAGTTCCGGTAACCTTCCCTTTTCGTGTCTTTATTATAGCATATTTTACCGCCGAAAAAAATATATATTTTGTGAATTTTTACAGCAAATTTATATTTTTTCGCTATTTAAATATTGATTTCTACCACATAAGCGTTCTTTTTTCCTTTTTTCTCCTTCGTCGGGGCTTTTTTCCGCCGGACGTTCCCCCTCTGCCAGCCTTATTTTGTGAATTTTTGGTAAATCTCGCATAAATCTTCACCTTTTTTGTATTTTTCCAACAATTTTTCATCCCACGCAATGGAAACATTTTGTGCATACGAAAATTGACACTTTTTTTTTTGCGTGCTATAATGGTATAGGCGGAATAGGATACCGCTTTCCTGTCAAAAAATCAGGCATACCATGTGCGGCAGATTCCGCCGGACTTCACGGCAGACGGATGAACCGA
>JBJFGC010000211.1:0-3331 GCA_051892315.1 Eubacteriales bacterium | reverse complement strand
GGATGAGAGTACCGACGGAACTCTTTATATTGTCAACGGATTGATTGATACATGGGATTTGTCAAACGAAGCAAACTATGATACAGATAATCTGTTTGTGCAAAGCGAGTATGGCAGGTTACATCTGAAACCTATTGGTTCGGAACTTTCCTACAATTCCACTTATGGAGCGGTAGAAGTCAAACAGGTTTTAATTGTTGCCGATTTGGATAACAATGTGTCCAATTCATGGCTGGATGAAACGGCTGAAGGAGTAACTTTTGAACAGGTGTTCAAAAGCGGAGGAACTGGCTCCTATATTCTGGGTATACAGTCGACAAATGTAAGCGGTACAATGTTTTCTGAAATCCGAAAGGTATATCCGGCTGACGGCGCAATCGTAGTCGATGCTGATACAACTGCGTGGTTTACAAAGGGCAATCTACTCCATGTCGCAATTACTTTTACCACGAGCGAAATGAAACTGTACGAAAACGGCGTTCTGACGTACACGCTCACCGCTGAGGACGCAGGTATATCAGCATTTGACATCGACCTTATTAAAACGCTTCCGTTTGTGGTAAACAGACAGAACGTGTACACCAAGACCGTAAGAGTTTATAACAAGGCATTAACAGCAGAAGAAGTAGCTAACAACTTTGCTTATGAAAACAATTTGCATTCTATTGTTTAGTTTTTTGGTCAGCAATAGAACCCGAAACAAAACCACGGAGGAATGAAAAAATGATTGAAATGTCATGGTGGATTCCGGCAATCATCGCCGGAATCCCTACCGGAATCACAGGACTGTGCTTCTGGATTCTTCAGAAAAAATTGGAAAAGCGTGATAAAATCCGCGACGAAACGGAGGCTGCGCGGGAGCAGAATGAAGTCATGCTGATTCAGAAGATCGATGCTGCGCTTTGCCTCGGGGAGGCGACGGCACGTGCGGTACAGCGGATTCCAGATGCCCATTGCAACGGAGACATGCATGAGGCGCTTGAGTACGCTGAAAAAGTCAAACAGGCGCATCGAACGTTTTTGACCGAGCAGGGTGTGCAGCACCTCTATAAGTGAGAGAAAAAGGAGGATACATAAATTATGAGATTACCCTACAAAAGCGGAAGCGTCACGCTGACCTCGCGGTTCGGCATGCGTACACTGGACGGAACGACGCTGCCCCATAAAGGAATTGACCTCGTGGGCACGGACAAAACCCTCGTGGCTCCCTGCGACGGCATCGTAAGATCCTCCACAATCATCACGGACAAGACGAACACCACGTGGGAATGGGGCAACTACGTCCGCATCGACACGGCGGACGGGTTGCAGATTTTCATGTGCCACATGGCGACGCGGAATGTATCGGTCGGGCAGTCTGTGAAAGCCGGGGATATCGTCGGAATCGAAGGCAATACAGGAAGCGTTTCTCCGACACCCAAAGACGAATTCGATAAAACCACCGGACGGCACTGCCACTTCGAGGTACGAAAAAATGGCGCGAGCGTGAACCCCTGCACCTACCTCGGCATCCCGAACGCATGGGGCGTCCATGCCGTGACCCCTGTCGCGGCCTATCCCGACACCTACACCCACGACGGACTGACGTTCACGCGCTGCAAAAACTTTGCTGTGCGGTATCATGATGCGCCCAAGAAATCCGGAACGGGGACCTATGCATCCGGCGGGTTCTTCGCAAACTTCAAATCGGCCGCTGGGGTTCCCTTTACCCTTCCGGTCGCAAATCTGGTGTGCGATATCGGCGATATTCCGGCGGAAGCCTCGAAATATCTGACGCCGTATATGTCCGTCGGGAAGCTGCGTTACAGCTGCGCGGTCAACCAGACGAATCAGTTCAAGGGCAAGAAGGTTGCCACGCTCGTTGTGCCGGTCTCTGGCGCGCCTTACGTTGCTGACGTATCGGAACCCCCCGAGGGGTGCAAATACGCCATCAGCGGCGTTCCTACGGTCCGCAATGGCGATGACGTGGACTACTACAACTACGTGAAGCCGCAGGGATGGGATGAATCCTGCATGGTTGCGGCCTACCGGAACTGGCTCGGCATACGGGACGGTGCTGTCTGGCTGATTTCGGGAAAGACGACGGCCAAGAACTACATCTACGGCATGGAATTCTGGAAGAAGGTGCGCAGCGAGGGCTTCGACGACATCATCTGTCTGGATGGCGGAGGAAGCTGGTACTCTGCGGGGAAATCGACGGCAGAAAACCGGCGAATCAACAACATCGTGGTGATCTGATATGAAAGGACGGAATCTGAAAGAATATTCGAAGCAGATCATCCACGCCATGATCGTCCTGTGGTTCGCCGGAGCCGTCTTCGGCGCGGCGGTGATCGTGGTGGAGCTGGCTGCTGCGCTGTGTTCCGGCGGGTATGAGATGGCACTGACAATTCATCTGCCCGAACTATTGACATACATCGGTGCGCCGATGGGATGCGGTATTGTGGGATATCTGCTGAAATCAGCATTCGAAAACAAGGAAAAAATTAAAAATAATCCTGGGTATGTAGAGCCCATGGAAGAACAAACGGAGGAAGAAATCTATGAATACAATCAACTGGAAACAGAAATTGACCAGCCGTAAGCTGTGGGCTGCGGTGGTTGGCGTTGTCGTGGGCCTTGCGGCGGCGTTCGGGATCGATGAGAACGAATATGCGCAGGTCGTGGGTGTTGTGACGTCGCTGGTGTCCGTCGTGGGGTACATCTTCGGCGAGGCCAAGGTGGATGCGGCGAGGATTGAAAGTGATGGAATCCGTGATATCATCGAAAGTGCAGAAAATGAATTGAAAGAGGATTAAGTTATGACCGAGCATGTGCGAAAGCGGAACGCCGTCCACAGTCTCGGAGATGCAAAAGATATCGAGGATGCAATTAACCGGTGTAATCTAAAGCCGGAATATAAGCTTATGCTGAAAATACTGTATATCGAAGGAGGCTGCATCGAAGACGTCTGCGAGGCGGTCGGGAAAGAGTATACTACCGTGTCAAAATGGCACAAGCCGGCCTTGATGAAACTTACCTATATTTTGCAAAAACAAGGCAAATTATAGGAAATTATTTTGAAAGAAAGAAAACCTTTTGTCTGATAAAATGATATCAGATAAAAGGTTTTTTCTTTTGGAGGGAATATGACAAACGGTTATACTATACCGTCTGGATATGGCGGATTTACACAGGGATATATGGGTGGACAGCAATATGCTCAGGGTATGCAAACGCCTCCACCTCAGACACAGCAACCTCAGATGCCTCCGGTATCGCAGCCCCGTCAAACACAACAGCAAATGGCATATAATTGTATTCCAGTAACTTCTCGTGAGGAAGCGATGGC
>JBJFGC010000210.1:0-3340 GCA_051892315.1 Eubacteriales bacterium | reverse complement strand
CCATCCTCACCGCTGTTGTGAAGGGTAAGGACGTTACCAAGGAAGGCATCAACGCTGCAATGAAGGCTGCTTCCTCCGCATCCTTTGGTTACAACGAAGACCCGATCGTTTCCTCCGACGTTATCGGTATGCGTTACGGTTCCCTGTTCGATGCAACCCAGACCATGGTTTCCAAGATTGACGACGACACCTATCAGGTACAGGTTGTTTCCTGGTACGACAACGAAAACTCCTACACCAGCCAGATGGTTCGCACCATCAAGTACTTCGCAGAACTCGCGTAAGTTTGTCCAAAAGGAAAGTAAAAAAAGAGACTGTTTCGACAGTCTCTTTTTTGGTTTCAGGGGTGGTCTTGAGAAAAGGACGCGGGGACTCTGCCCCAGCGTTCCTTCACTCCTCCACCACAAATTCCGTCTCCGGCATTCGTTCGGGATTGGGGCACAAGCGAACCTCTCTTGCGGTTACGAGATTCTTCACACGGACGCATTTGGGCGGAACCGGCAGATACTTCCGCTCCTCTTCCGGAATATCCGGATTGCCGCTGTAATCGTTGAACAGATACAGCGGAGCGCCGTCGGACGTTTCCGAAGGCTCGGCCACCGTCAGGCCGTCAATGTCCACATTCTGCGGGAGGAAGCAGTCGTAACCAAAGTCGTGGCGGCCGTCGTTGTGTGCGGAAAAGACCGCACGGCGGCTGCCCAAAGGATGCCACGTACAGTTCCGGATGCGCATATCGCCGCGCCATGTGCTTCCATAGTCGTCGCGCAAGTTCACAAACGCATAACCATAAGCGTCGGTGTCCTCGATGACAAATGTTCCGTTGCCGATGGCGTTCAGACATTGCCAGCCGAGCGTACAGCGGCGAAGCGTGCAGTTGGTCACGCCCATGTGCGCGTCAAAACGAGAGAAACAGCAGTCCTCCAGAACGAGATCACGGCAGAAGTTCGAGCCGATCAGCCCCCAGTACCGGCGGTCCATGATGTCGGTCGTCTGGGTGCAGTTTCGGAAGGTGACGTTTGCGGCCGAACCGATGTTGATGTCATAGGACCCCATCGAAACCGGAACGCCGGCACTGCCGATGGTCTGATAAATGAAATGACCGGTAAACACGCAGTCGTGAACCGTCACGTCCGCGCAGCCGGTAATGCTGAGAAAGCCCGCGTACGGCGCGCCGTGGTCGGCTTCCCCGGTCACAAGGTGGGTGATTCCGGAAATCTCCACGTTGGAGCGCGTAACGCTGATGTTGCGGGCATGATACGTATACTTCGATTCCGCCTGATTGGCAATGGTCGTGAATTCGCCGCCGGTGATGGTCAGCTTTTCCGGATCCATCGGACGCGCGGCCACATCGGTGACTTCGTCAAAGTCGAACGAAACCGGTGAGGGCAGCGTACCATCCGCCCGGACGATGAAATTGTCCGTCCGCGGAGTTCCGTTGTTCTGATTCGGGCCGAAACGGATGTAGTCCAGGTGCTTTCGTTTTTTCACAATCACGTACAAATCCCGTCCGCTGGGATTCTCGATGTGCGTCTGGCCGCGGACCAGCGACGGAATCCCAAGCGTCAGGGTTCCCTCCGCCGAAACCACCTGAAAAACAGGCGCGTGAATCTCTTCGCAGTCACGGTCATCGATCACAAACCGTGCGCCGCTCCAGTCCACGGACGTCTGCACCGTCGCGGTCGCATTCTTCGGCGAAATGTAGTAAACCGCACCGGCCTTCGCCTTTACCGGCCGTCCCGTTCGGTTCGCTTCTTCATGCGCCCGCACAATCGCCGGCATATCGTCCGCACGACCGTCCCCGATCGCGCCAAACGCCTCGTATGTAACAAATTCGTTCATGATTCAGCTCCTTCGGAAGAATCTTTTCGCGGGGGAAAGCTTTTTTCCAAAAGCTTTCCCCCGCATTTTTCATCCTTCCTCCCACGTAAAGTCGGAGGACAAAAGACGGACACAGTCGGCGGAAACCATGAGCATTCCGCCGGAACAGGAGGCACGGCGGATGGTGGCGTCGTCCGGATAGACGCGGCATTCGCCGGATTTGAGAGCCGTGACGAACGGAATATGGCCGGCCAGCACCGCGAGTTCGCCTTCGATGCCGCGCACGGAAATCTGGACCGCCTCGCCGTCGTAACGCATACCGTCCGGAGCCGCGATTTGCAGTCTGAAGGTTTTCATACTTCCCTCCTGACCGCTCAGCCCTTGTTCGCCTTTTCAAAGGCTTCGTCAATCGTACCGACGAACAGGAACGCGCTCTCCGGCAGGGCATCGCAGTGCCCTTCGATGATTTCACGGAAACCACGGATGGTTTCCTTCAGCGGAACGTACTTGCCCGGGTTGCCGGTAAACTGCTCCGCGACCGTGAACGACTGCGACAGGAACCGCTGAATCTTCCGCGCGCGGGCCACGGTGAGCTTGTCTTCGTCCGACAGTTCATCCATGCCCATGATGGCAATGATGTCCTGCAATTCATTATATCGCTGCAAAATCTGCTGCACTTCACGTGCGACCCGGTAGTGTTCTTCCCCGACAACCTCAGGCGTGAGGATACGTGAGGTGGACTCCAGCGGATCGACCGCCGGATAAATACCCTGCGACGAAATCGCGCGGCTTAAGACCGTGGTGGCGTCGAGGTGCGCAAACGTCGTGGACGGCGCGGGGTCAGTCAGGTCGTCCGCAGGGACGTAGACCGCCTGCACCGAGGTGATGGAACCGTGCTTGGTGGAGGTAATCCGCTCCTGAAGCGCACCCATTTCGGTGGCAAGCGTCGGCTGATAGCCAACGGCGGAGGGCATCCGTCCGAGCAGCGCGGACACTTCGGAACCCGCCTGTGTGAAGCGGAAAATGTTGTCAATGAACAGCAGCACGTCCTGTCCCTCGCGGTCGCGGAAGTATTCCGCCATCGTCAGGCCGGACAGGCCGACCCGCATTCTCGCTCCCGGCGGTTCGTTCATCTGACCATAGACCAGCGCGGTCTTGGCAAGAACGCCCGACTCGGACATTTCGTTGTACAGGTCGTTTCCCTCACGGGTACGTTCGCCGACGCCTGTGAAGACGGAAATGCCGCCGTGTTCCTTGGCAATGTTGTTGATTAACTCCATAATCAGGACGGTCTTCCCGACGCCGGCGCCGCCGAACAGACCGATCTTACCGCCCTTTGCGTAGGGGCAGATGAGGTCAATGACCTTGATTCCCGTTTCGAGAATCTCCGTTGAGGTTGCCTGCTCCGCATAGGCTGGTGCGGGACGGTGAATTTCCCACAGCTCGGCATGTTCAGGCGCCGGCTTTTCGACGACAGGTTCGCCAAGCACGATGCAAATTATGCCGAGCGTCTCCTGTCCGA
>JBJFGC010000209.1:0-13825 GCA_051892315.1 Eubacteriales bacterium | reverse complement strand
CGGAGTTCGCGCAGCGAATCTCCGTTGTTCAACAAAAGTTTCCCCCGCGAATCCCATCCCAAAAAAGTCCCCCATACGAATAAAAAGAAAAAAGGAATCGATCATGGCGAAAAATAACGATTACAACATCGAGTTTCCGGATCAGAAAATCGTACCCATCAACATGGAAAAAGAAGTGCGCAAGTCCTTCATCGAATATTCCATGTCTGTTATTGTCTCCCGCGCCCTGCCGGACGCGCGCGACGGAATGAAGCCCGGTCAGCGGCGTATCCTCTACGCCATGTACGAGGATAACCTCACCTACGACCGCCCGTTCCGTAAGTCCGCGACCACCGTCGGCAACGTGCTCGGCCGGTACCATCCCCACGGCGACACCGCCGTCTACCTCACGATGGTCCGCATGGCGCAGCCGTTCTCTTACCGCTGTACCCTTGTCGAGGGTCACGGCAACTTCGGCTCCATCGACGGCGACGGCCCTGCGGCTTACCGTTATACCGAGGCAAGGCTGTCCCGTCTTGCCGGCGAAATGATGCGCGACATCGAGAAGGACGTCGTGAAATGGGACATGAACTTCGACAACAGCCGGAAGGAGCCTTCCGTCCTGCCGTCCCGGTTCCCGAACCTCCTCGTCAACGGCGCGGTCGGCATCGCGGTCGGTATGGCCACCAACATCCCCCCGCACAACCTCACGGAGGTCATCGACGGCACCATTTACTTCATGGATCACCCCGACGCGGGCGTGTCCGAGCTGATGCAGTTCATCAAAGGCCCCGATTTCCCGACCGGCGCGACCATTTACGGCACCGCCGGCATTTACGAAGCCTACTCCACCGGCCGCGGACGCATCATGGTCCGCGCCAAGGCGAACGTGGAGGAGGAGCACCACCGGATTATCATCACCGAAATTCCGTACATGGTTCAGAAGTCCGAGCTGCTCAAGTCCATGGCCGAGCAGGTCAACGGCAAGAAAATCGAGGGCGTCACCGCCATCCGCGACGAATCCGGACGCGACGGGATGCGCATCGTCATCGAGTACCGCCGCGACGCCAACGGACAGATTCTTCTGAACCAGTTCTACAAATACACGCAGCTTGAGGACACCTGCTCCGCCATCATGCTGGCGCTCGTGAACGGCGAGCCGAAGATTCTGAATCTCCGGCAGATTCTCGGCGTGTACGTCCGGCATCAGGAGGAGGTCATCACCGCCCGCGTGAAATTCGACCTCTCGAAGGCGCAGCACGAGGCGCACATCAACGAGGGCTACAAGATCGCCATCGACCACATCGACGAGGTGATTTCCATCATCCGCGCGTCCGAGGACCAGCAGACGGCGAGAGAAAACCTCCGCGTTCGGTTTGAGCTGACCGAGGAGCAGGCGCAGGCCATTGTGGCCATGACGCTCGGACGTCTCTCCGGGATGGAGCGGCAGAAGGTGGAAGCCAAGCTCACGGAACTGTACGCGGCGATTGAGGAATACCGCGCGATTCTCGCGGACGAGGGGCGGATCAAGCAGATCATCCGCGAGGAGCTGCTCGAGATCCGGGACAAGTTCGGCGACGCGCGGCGGACCGGCATCGAGGAGGTCGAAAACGAGATTCTGCTCGAGGACCTCATCGAACGGCACAACGCGGTCATCACGCTGACCCACGACGGGTACATCAAGCGGCAGCCGTCCGACGTCTACTCGGCGCAGCGGCGCGGCGGACGCGGCATCATCGGCATGGCGACCAAGGAAGAGGACTACATCGAGCGGGTGGTCGTGGCGGATTCCCATTCGTACCTGATGCTGTTCACCGACACGGGACGGGTTCACTCGATGAAGGCGTACCGGATTCCGGAAGCGGGACGGACGTCCAAGGGATCGAACATTGTGAATTTCGCGGATCTCACCCCGGGCGAGAAAATCACGGCGATGCTGTCGGTACCGGATCTGGAGGACGAGCTGGACGCAGAGGAATGCGGTTATCTCGTCATGGTGACGGAACGGGGCGTCGTGAAGCGGACGAAGCTGTCGGAATTCAAAATGCAGCGGAAGGGCGGCAAGATCGCGCTGACCCTCGAGGACGGCGACCGGCTGAAGTTTGTGGCGCACACGCGTGGCGAGTCCGACGTGATGATTGCAACGCGAAACGGCTACGCGGTGCGGTTTGACGAGAATCAGGTGCGCAGCATGGGCCGTACGGCGGCCGGTGTGCGCGGCATTTCGCTGCGGGACGGCGACGGTGTGGCCGGCGCGTGCATCGTCGAGCGGGACGAAGCATGGCAGGCGGACCACAAGCTCCTCACCATTACGGAAGGCGGCTTCGGCAAGCGGATGGAAACGTCCGAGTTTGAAGCGAAGGGACGCGGCATCATGGGCGTGATTGCGCAGAAGATCACGGAAAAGACCGGCTTCCTGTGCGGCATCGCGGTGGTGAAGTCCGACGAGGACATCATGATGATCACCAACGACGGCACGATCATCCGTACCCCTGCGGACGGAATCCCCCTCTATGGCCGTCCGGCTGCCGGCGTGATTGCCATGAAGCTCTCCAACGGCGCCAAGCTCGTGAACTTCGCGCTGACGGAAAAAGAAAAAGAGGAGGAGTGAGGAACGCGGGAAAAACCTTTTTGAAAAACGTGAGCTCAATGGTGGGGATCGGCTCCATCGGACTCACGTTGAAAAAAGTCCCCGCAGATCACCATGAACGCCATGAAAAAAAGATTCTTTCTCCCGCGGAACGCAGCGGCACTGCTGCTTGCGCTGCTGACCGCGGCGATGGTGTCATGCGGCGCACCGCCGCATGACGAGGCGGAAATCCGGGAGGCGCTGGACGTGCTGCTTCCGCTGTCGTACGAGCTGAACGAGATTTATTTTGGGGAAGGGCTTCCGGCGACAAAGGATCAGGCGCGCATTGACGAGCTTTACGGGACGTTCGCGGCGAACGTGAAGTCGCTGAAGTACCATCCTGTGGCGGAGGACTGCGGCTACGACAGCATCGCGGACATCAAGGAGGCGACGGAAGCGGTTTTCACGGACGAATACACCGCATATCTGTACGAGCTGGCGTTTGACGGCATTTCGTCCGACAAAATAACCGCGGAAACGGAGGCGGAGGAAACCGAGCTGGGCGACGGCGAGATCATTCCGTCCGGCGGCGAGGTGAGCGGAACCTACACCGGCGGCGTGAGCCTTGACGTGACGGCGTCCTACGCGCGCTATCTCGAGCAGAACGGCATTCTGACCGTGCGGCTCGACCTCGCGGACTCCGCGTACTCCCTCGGCCGCGAATACCGGACCGACGAAATGGAAATCGTCTCGAACCGCGACGCCTGCGTCGTCGTCCGCATCCCCACCTACCTCGACGGTACTTACGACCAGGACGTCGACCTCAGGCTCGTTCTCACCGACGCCGGCTGGCGTCTGGATACGCCGACG
This sequence comes from Eubacteriales bacterium, assembly GCA_051892315.1. Lineage (GTDB taxonomy): Bacteria > Bacillota > Clostridia > Oscillospirales > CAG-272 > UMGS1696. Next base: position 10,407 of record JBJFGC010000209.1, on the reverse strand, counting down.
TATTGATAATGGGATTGGATGGGATTCGCGGGGAGGAACTTTTTGAAAAAAGTTCCTCCCCCGTAGTTACGCTCCGCGTAACTACACCACCTCAAAAACTTTCAAAAAAAGAACAGGACAAGGTGCGGTGCAAATCATACAAAAAATTTGTACCTACGTTGTTCTTTCATCCATTTTTGAAGTTTTTTGAAGGGGGTGCGGGGGAAAGCTTTTGTTCACAAAAGTTTCCCCCGCGAATCCCCTTGATTAAAAAAAACAGAAAGGGGTGCGGGGGAGTTAAAACCCCTGCGACAGAAGATTTTGTTTACGGACAAACAGGGAAGAAAATGGTTCAAGGGGAACCTGCATACGCATACGACGGTATCGGACGGTCGGCTGTCGCCGGAGGAGGCGATTGCGCTGTATCGGAAGAACGGGTATGATTTTCTGGCGCTGACGGACCACTGGCGGGTTTCGGAGACCAGGGTGACGGACGACGGGATGCTGCTGCTTGCCGGCTGCGAGTACGACACGGGCCGGAACGTGCGCGATGGAATTTTTCACGTGACTTCGCTGGGCTGTGAACGTGTGCCGGAGCTTGCGCACAATGCGGGAGCCGGAGAGATTGTGGAGGAGATCCACCGCTGCGGCGGGATTGCGAACCTTGCGCATCCGGCGTGGTCGATGAACACGTGCGACCAGCTTCTTCCGAACGTGGATGGGGAAGTGCGGCCGCTGTTCGGCGCGGACGTGACGGAGATTTTCAATTCGGTTTCGGATATGCCGCGCAACTGTCGGCCGTATTCGGGGATTGTTCTCGACCAGGTGGCGGCGAGAGGGTATTTCCCGCGTCTGGCGGCGACCGACGACACGCACTGGTACAGCGACACGGACACCTGCCGCAGCTACATTCTGGTGCAGGCGGACGAATGCACGCGTAAGGCGATTCTGGACGCCATTCGGGCAGGCCGGTTCTACGCGACGCAGGGCCCGACGCTGGACGTGACCGTAAGCGGGAACAAGCTCGAGGTCGAGTGCTCGCCGGCAGAGTCCGTGGTCTACTTCACAGACACGGTCTGGTGCGGTCACCGCGCGGACGTTGGCCATGGCCTGACCCATTCCAGCTTCACGATGGAGGGCGAAACCTTCGTCCGCGTCGAGGTCACCGACGCAGAAGGAAGAACCGCCTGGAGCAGCTATTTCGGAAAATAAGGCTTTCACGCGGGATCACGTTGATGTTAGAATTTAATGTGTGAACCGGGGAGGGCTTTTTGAAAAAAGCCCCTCCCCGGACCCCACCTCAAAAACTTTCAAAAAAATAAAAGAACAAGGTGCAGTGCAAATCCATAGCCTTCTTAAAATTTATGTAAAATGATTGAAAAATGGCTTGTGGTTCCGGGGAAAATCGTGTATAATGAGGACAGCCTATGGCAAATTCCAAAAAAGGAGAGAAAAACAAAAATGAAAAAGGCATTTGTTCTTTTGCTTGCGGCAATGCTCGCGGCTGGCACGATGGTGCTTCCGGCTGCTGCAGAAGGGGACGGAGAGATCGTTTATGTGCAGACCTTTGACGATGTGGCGTCGTTTGACGACCTTGGCTGGGAAATCTGCGAATCGCTGACCACCAACACCAGCACCTACACCGTTGAGGACGGCAAGCTGACGGTGGACAACATCGGCGGAAACGACTCCTACGTTATTGTTGTTCCGGCGTCCGTGATGGACGAGGTGAACAAGGGCGACTACACCGTGGGGTACGATTTCACCCTTCTCGAAGCGGGCGACACCGCGCGGTATCTTGCGATGCTTGTGAACTACGACCGTGAAATCGGCAACACGTACAACTCCCTCCATATGCGTATGAAGGGCTACGCGGACTTCCAGAACCGTTTCGCCGGCACCTGGAGCTCCAATCTGGACTTAACCAGCGGTTACCAGGATCTTCCGGTCTTCACGTCGAAGGATGACGGCGCGATTTCCAACCGTCTGTTTGGTCTCGCGTACAACGAGGCGGAAATGGTGATTGCCAATCTGCCCATCCGTTACGAGATGCGCATCTGCAACTCCGGTCAGTATGTAGAAGTTTACATGAACGGCGTTCTGATTTCCGGCACGGACGAGGCTGGCTGGGATCAGTTCACCTGGGCATCCGAGGATTACTCGGAAATCTGCCTGAAGTCCGGCGCGTCCATTCTCGGTACGGTTGACAACATCGTTGTAGCGAAGGGGCTCGGCATTCCGGACGGCGTAATTCCGGCTCTCGGTGAAACTGCGGCGGAAGAACCGGCTGCCGAAGAATCGGCGGCAGAAGAAGTCGTTGAGACACCGGTTGTTGAAGAACCGATCGTCGAAGAACCGGTTGCTGAAGCGCCTGCAGCAGAAGAAACGGTCGAAGCACCGGCGCCGGCAGCGGCTCCTCAGACCTTTGACGCAGGCATTCTCGCGGCTCTCGCAGCGGCAGTTTCTGCGGCAGGGTATGCGGTTTCCAGAAAAAAGAGATAAGGCAGAGTTTTCGGGGGGATCCTTTGGAGGGTCCCCTCTTTTTCTGGGGAAAGCGTTCGCCGGGGTTCTGTCCGGGGAAGCAGGAGCCTGCGGAACAGAAAAGGAATTTCCTCTTGACATCCCACGGAAAATAAGGTACAATTAAGAAAAAAATAAACCCCATAAAGGAGAGTTCTTATGGCAAAAATTAAAGTCGGCGTGATTGGCTGCGGTACCATCGCAAATTCCGCACACATCCCGTCTTATCTGAATTGCCCCGATGCGGAAATCAAGTATTTCTGCGACATTATTCCCGAACGCGCGGAGGCAGCGGTACAGAAGTACGGCTGCGGCATCGCCGTTACGGATTACCACGACGTTCTGGCGGATCCCGAAATCACCGCCGTTTCCGTCTGCACGCCGAACAAGATGCACCCCATCATCTCCATCGACGCGCTCCATGCCGGCAAGCACGTTCTCTGCGAAAAGCCCGCGGCTCGTACCTATGCGGAAGCGCAGACCATGCAGGCCGCGCAGCATGAGACCGGTCTCACCCTCAACATCGGCGTGGTCAACCGCTTCAACACGGCTGTCAACGAAATCAAGAAGCTCATCGACGCGGGCGAACTGGGTGAAGTCTACCACGTTTACGTTTCCTTCCGCGCACACCGCTCCATCCCCGGCCTCGGCGGCGCGTTCACAACCAAGGAAATCGCGGGCGGCGGCGCGCTCATCGACTGGGGCGTTCACTACCTTGACATCGTGATGTACTGCATGGGCGACCCGGCACCGAAGACCGTCTCCGGCAAAGCCTTCTGCAAGCTCGGCGTGGATATGCCGAACTATGTCTACGAAGGCATGTGGGCGGAAAATACCAAGAACCTGAACGGCACTTACGACGTGGACGACAGCGTCACCGCGTTCATCCGCACCGAAGGCCCGACCATCACCCTCAACGGCGCGTGGGCACAGAACATCGGCATCGGTGAATCCTTCATCGACTTCCTCGGCACCAAGGGCGGCATCCGTCTCCAGTACGGCGGCGACTTCACCGTTTACACCACGAAGGACGGCAAGCTCTACAGCTACAAGCCGGAATACGTCAGCACCCCCATGTTCCAGAACGAAATCAATGCGTTCGTCGCGTGCGTTCAGTCCGGCGAAAAGCTCCCGAGCCACATCGACCGCAACATCCTCACCTCCAAGCTCATGCAGGGCATTTACGACTCCAGCGACGCAGGCCGCGAAGTTGTCATGGACGACTGATTTGATTTGATTTGATTTGATGGGATTTGCGGGGGAAACTTTTGTGAACAAAAGTTTCCCCCGCACCCCCTTCAAAAAACTTTAAAAAAATAAAAAATAACGTTTGTGTAGATTTTTCGGCAGATTTTCACTGCACCTTGTCCATTCATTTTTTTGAAAGTTTTTGAGGGTGGGGGGTGCGGGGGGAGAGGTACTTTTTTGGGGAAAGTACCCTCCCCCCGCAAGTTCCCATTCCCTGATTCACATGGCATTGAGGTATTGATTATGTTAAACGTAAAACGGACGACTCCGTACAATGTACAGGAGATCTTCCGGAAGTGTGAGTACACGTCCGACGGGTACACGCTTCCTTACCGGATCTATATTCCGAAAAATTACGACTGCGGCGAGCGGTACCCGCTTCTGCTGTTCCTTCACGGGGCGGGCGAACGCGGATGCGACAACGAAAGTCAGCTCAACGTAGGGCTGTGCCGCCTGTTCGACGACGTGGAAAGCCCCGTTTACGACGCCATCGTGGTCGCGCCCCAGTGTCCGGCCGATACCCAGTGGGTCCTGACGCCGTGGGAAAACGGGAACTACACCATCGAAAACACCCCCGAATCCCGCGCGCTCGAGTGCGTCTGCGGCATTCTGGACGAGTGCCGCGACTGCTATAACATCGACGACGACCGCGTGTACGTGACCGGCCTGTCCATGGGCGGCTTCGGTACGTGGGACCTGCTCGCGCGTCACGGCGCACGCTTTGCGGCGGGAGTCCCCATCTGCGGCGGCGGCGACCCGGCCCGTGCGAAAATGCTCACCCGCATCCCCATCTGGACCTTCCACGGCTCCGAGGATCCGGCGGTTCCGGTGGCAGGGACGCGCGCCATGTTCGCCGCCATCAAGCGCGAGGGCGGGGAACAGATCGGCTACACCGAATTCGACGGCGCCGGTCACGGAATCTGGGACGCAGTCTACACGGACCGTTCCGTGATCGACTGGCTCTTCGCCCAGTCCCGGGAAGAACGCCGTAAAAAAGCAGAGCTCCGCTCCAAAATCACCAAAACCGCAGCCTTCGCCGGCGGCGGCGCCCTTTCTCTCGCTCTCATTATCCTCAACCTCAGCCGGAAGAGGAAGAAGAATGGGAAATAATGTTTCGCGGGGAAAACTTTTTTGAAAAAAAGTTTTCCCCGCACCCCTTTCAAAAAACTTCAAGAAAAGACAGGGTGCCGTGCAGATTTTCACCTGATCTGCACGGCACCCTGCTGTCTCCGGAAAGATGGACCATCAAGGACTCGAACCTTGGACCAACCGGTTATGAGCCGGGAGCTCTAACCAACTGAGCTAATGGTCCGTGGATATATTCTTATCATACTCTCTCATTATACCATGAGAGAGGGGATTTTGTCAAGGGATTATGGAAAGAAAAACGCCGGAAGGAACGGAATACGGTGCCAATCCAACATAAAATCTGCACGGCACCTTATCCTTTTCTTTTCTTGAAGTTTTTTGAAGGGGGGGCGGGGGGAAACTTGTTTTCAAACAAGTTTCCCCCCGCATAATCCCTTTTCCCCTCTTAAAACATCATTGCTTTCACAAAGGCGTCCGTGAAGTCTTTGTCCGACGAGAGTTCGACGTAGCGCGCACGCGACGGAAGCTCGCGCAGGTTTTCCCGTACCGTTTCGTCAAAGAGGTACGCCGCGGCTCCGGCCAGCGACGTGTTGCCGACCGCTTCCACAATGCCGCGTTCCGCGCACGTGCGGGGAATCAGCCCGATTTCAGCCGCTGAACGCACGTCGATGCCGCCGCCGAACGAACCGGCCAGATAGACTGCATCCAGCTCCTCCGCTGTGAGCCCTGCGGTGCGCAGCAGCACGGTAATGCCCGCCGCAATCGCCGCTTTGGCGGTCTGCACCGCGCGGATGTCCGCGCCGGTCAGCTTTACGGTGTCCGTCAGGCAGAGGCAGCCTTCGTCCTCGTCGACGCAGGCCTGGTACAGCGCGTCGTAGACCGCGCGGTCGTAGGTGCGCGGAGGAGCGGATTCGTCGCCGAACAGGAGCGCGTCGTCTTCCAGCTCGTCAAAATCGTCGCAGATGGAACCGGTCGGCGCGATGAGGCCCGTCCGGACCGCCTCCGCCGTCGCGTCGATGATGCCGCTGCCGCAGATGCCGGCTGCCGGACACGGGTTTTCCTCCGTGGAACCGACCACGTTCACCTGAAAACGGCCGTTTTCCGCGCGGACCTTATAAATCGCGCCGGCCGACGCGCTCATGCCCATCGTGATTTCCGCGCCCTCGAGGGCGGGACCCGCCGCCGTCGCCGCGAAGTAAAACGTGCCGCCGGAGACGACGCACAGCTCGCCGTTGGTGCCGAGGTCGAGGAACAGCGCGTTTTTCTGCCGGAGGTCGGGATACTTCCGGAGCAGGTAGGCCATCCCGACGGTGATGTCCCCGCCGACGTACGACGCGGCGAGGGGAGCGAAGAAGAACCGTCCGTCGGGCGCCATGAAGGCGTCGGCGCCGCACAGCGGGTCGGAGGCGCGCACCTCCCAGCCGAGGCGGGTCTGGAGGAAGAAGGGCGCGACGGCGATGGGTGCGGTGTCAAGACCGGCGTAAAGGTGCTCCATGACGGAGTTTCCGGCGAGGGCGGTATAGAGAATCTGATTTTTGTCGATGCCGGCGCGGCGGCAGAGGGCGGTCACATGCTCCGCGACGGCGTCCCGGATGGAGCGTGTGAGGGCAGGGCCGTCGCCGGCGGCCGCGCGGGACATACGGGAGATGACATCGCCGCCGCAGCTGCGCTGGGGATTGGCGAAGACGTCGCCGCAGAGCTCCCGTCCGGTGGAACGGTCGCGGAGCGAGAGGGCAACGGTGGTGGTGCCGACGTCGACGGCGAGGACGGCGGCGAGGGTTTCATCGGGCGCGCCGGAGGTGACGTCAATGGCATGTGCGCCGGCGGTATAGACGGTGAGGTCGGTCACGCCGTCGCGCAGGTACGCGGACGTGCGGCAGAGGACGGCTGGGGGAAGGAGGACGCCGCCGCCCAGTGCGGCACGGAGGTTTTCCTCGGTATCGACAGGGTTCTGGATCGTGGGAGCGGTGAGCGTGACACGCTGTGCCGTAACGACGGGGCTTTCCGCGTCGATGGCTTCACCGAAAACCGCGCCGCGGAGCGTTTCCGGAACGGGAAGGTAGACGTCGGAAATGCCGTCGGCGGGGCAGAGGCAGAGAAACCGCACGTGCACGCTGCCGCGTTCTTCGGCGGGCACGCGGCAGCGCCGGAGAACGTCGTCCCGCTTCACGCTTTTCAGAAAGGCAGCTTCCGCGTCGGATATGGCAGGTCCGTTTCCGCCGCCGCCACCACCACTATTGGATTCGTCAGACGAATACCGGACGGCGCAGACGCACTTTCCGCATTTCCCATGTCCCCCGCACGGCGTTGAAACCGCCGCGCCGGGAAGGGTGGCGGCAAGCTCCAGCAGCGTTTTCGCAGGATCCGGCGCAAGGGAACAAACCTGAGAGGAAGTATGGATGTTCATAGGGACTCCTTGGATGGCGGGAGACGCGGCGAGGGAAACCTCCCCCGCAGCTCCACCATCACTCAATCGATTCAATTTTGTCAATATCGTAGGGGGTATTTTGGTAGACGAAGTAGTTGAGCCAGTTGGAGAAAAGGAGGTGGGCATGGCCGCGCCAGAGGTTCGGAGGGGTCCGGGAAGGGTCATCGTTCGGGAAATAATGCTTGGGGAGGGAGATGGGGAGACCGCGGTTCACGTCGCGGAAGTATTCGGCGGCAAGGGTGCCGCTGTCGTATTCGCTGTGGCCGGTGACGTAGAACAGGCGGCGCTTGCGGGAGGCGATGAGATAGACGCCGGCCTCGTCGGACTCGGCGAGAATTTCGAGCTTGGGACAGGCCTCGATGTCCTCACGGCGCACCTCGGTATGGCGGGAATGGGGAGCGGAGAACTCCTCGTCGAAGCCGCGCAGGAGCGGATGGTTGGGCAGGAGGGTCCGATGACGGAAGACACCGAACATTTTCTCGGGGAGAGGGTATTTCGGAATGCCATAGTGGAAGTGGAGCGCCGCCTGTGCTGCCCAGCAGATGTGCATGGTGGAGTAGACGTTGGTTTTGGACCAGGTCATGATTTCGCACAGTTCATCCCAGTAGTCCACGTCCGTGAAGTCGAGATTCTCCACGGGCGCGCCGGTGATGATGAGCCCGTCAAACTTCTGTCCGCGTACCTCGGTGAAGGTGCGGTAGAAGGTTTCCATATGCTCCGCACTGACGTTGGCGGGGATGTGCGTGGAGACGCGCAGAAGAGTCAGCTCAATCTGGAGAGGGGAATTGGAAAGGAGCCGGATGATCTGGTTTTCGGTGGTGATTTTGGTCGGCATGAGGTTCAGAACGGCGATTTTCAGGGGACGGATGTCCTGCGCAGTGGCGCGAAGCTCATCCATGACGAAGATGTTCTCGGACTGCAGAACCTCCGCCGCGGGAAGCCCCGCGGGGATTTTTATCGGCATAAACGATACACTCCTATCGGTAATTTATTTTGGGGAAGGGGATTTTGCGGGGGGAAACTTTTTTGAAAAAAAGCTTTCCCCCCGCACCCCCCTTCAAAAAACTTTAAAAAGGATGAATGGACAACGTTGGTGCAGATTTTTTGTTCGATTCGCACTGCACTTTGTCCTTTCATTTTTTTGAAAGTTTTTGAGGGTGGGGTGCGGGGAGGGTACTTTTTTCAAAAAGTACCCTCCCCGCGAATCCCCAAAACTCCCCCTACTCCTCCTCAAATCGGAGGGTTTGGGTGTGGGCATCGTGGGCAATCACGGTATTTGGGAAGATGGACATGGCTTCTCCTGCGTAGTCGTCCGGTGTAGTGAGGGCGGGGCTGTAGTGGGTGAGCCAGAGCTCGCGGCATTCTGCTTCGCGGGCGATGCCTGCAGCCTCGGCCATGGTCATGTGCGAGGATTCGCGGGCGCGGTCGGCCTTGGCGCGTTCGAACATACCTTCGCAGATGAGCAGGTCCGCGTCTGCGGCCATGGTTGCGAGGATGCCGACCGGGCGGGTGTCGGTGGAATACGTGACGTGAAGTCCGCGCCGCCGCTTTCCGAGGACGAGGTCGGGCGTGAAGCCGTCGACGGTTTCGCCCTTCTGGAGGCGCGACCAGAGCTTCATCGGGACGCCGTTGGCTTCCGCCTTGGCGCGGTCGAAGCGTCCGCCGCGCTCGATGCGGATGTCGTATCCAAGGCAGGGGCAGGAATGCCGCACTTCAAAGGAAGTGATGCCGAAGCCGTGTCCCTCGAGCGTGGAGAAATCGCCCATTTCGACGGTCCGGACGCGGAAGGGAAGCTCGGGCGCGATGATGGTGAGAGCACGGACCACCTCGCCGATGCCGCTCGGGCCCGCGATGACGAGCGGTTCGGTGTGGCCCTCGTTCCCCATGGAAAGGAGGAGACCGGGCAGGCCGCTGATGTGGTCGGCGTGGAAATGCGTAATCAGAATCATGCCGATTTTCCCGAGGGAGAAGCCGGCGTTTTTGACGGCGAGCTGCGTCCCTTCCCCGCAGTCGATGAGGAGACCTATGCCGTTGTAGCGCATATAGCAGCAGCAGAGGAACCGGTCGAGCCGCGGCACAGACCCTCCCGTCCCGGGAAGACAAACATCAAGCATGAAAAATACCTCGCAGCAATATGGGATTGTGGGAAATTCGCGGGGAAACTTTTTCCAAAAAAAGCTTTCCCCGCACCCCCCTTCCAAAAACTTCAAAAAGGATATAGGACAACGTTTGTGCAAATTTTTTTGGGGGGGTGGGTCCCGTCGAGCTTACATTATATTATACAATATTTTATACTTTTATAAAAGGGGTATTTTTAAAAAAATTTGCAATAAAAAAAGTCTCCCGCTATGGCGTTTCGCAGCGAGCATAGAGAAACCCTGCTTACGCAAGGACGGCGCTCTCCCGACCGGTTTGTGCTCCCAGCGTCCTGTTCGCTGCGGCGGCGCGGAATGCGTCACGCGGCAAGCGGAGGGAGGTCTGCATACCTCACGGCCGGAGTCCGAGCTCCTTTTTACTCTTCGTGGGTTTTTATGCTCATTGCTATCTCGCTCACAGCAGGAGAGATAGGGCTTTGATCCGGAAAAAGGTTCCGGATTTTGTTTTCAGTCTTCGTTATCGTCGTCGTAGAGAATGTCCGAAAATTCGTCCTCGAAAATGTCGGCGATGCGGTCGAATTCCTCATCGTCCTCAATCGTCTCGAAAATGTCCTCGCCGTCTTCGTCAACGCCGCACTTGAGAATGACGTATTCATCGCTCTCTTCTTCGCCGTCTTCGTTGACCGGAATCATGGCCTTATACACGGCTCCGTCCTGTTCCATGTCCGCCGGATACAGGACCGATGACACTCTGTACCGGGTCCTTTTCCCCCGACGTCTCTTCCGGATGATTTTCCGCATAGACCGCCTCCAGAACACTGTCCGAAGGATAGAACTCGCATATATCCTGATTTATAAATGCTGTCTTTTCTCTTTCAGCCAGCCACAGGGGGACGATACCTCCAATCATGCCGTCAGAAATACGACTTATCCACACTGTCGCTGAAATTGTACCCTTTTTACCATATACAACAGGATTCACACTGTTCAAAAACAGATTCTTTCCCGTCAAAAATCCGGTCATCCACAAAAAAATGAGAAGCATCA
>JBJFGC010000208.1:0-3363 GCA_051892315.1 Eubacteriales bacterium | reverse complement strand
CCTCCGTTCGCGTCTCTCCGAATACTACAAGATCAATCAGCAGAACGTTCACGCGTACGTTTTCGGCGAACACGGGGACTCCTCCTTTGTTCCGTGGTCTCTCGCAAACATTTCCAACGTTCCGGTGGATGAATACCACAACGTTATCACCAGTCAGAACAACCTTTACCCTCCGCTGAACCATCAGGAGGTTGAGGAATATATGCGTAAGTCCGGCGGCCGCGTGATTCAGCGCAAGGGTGCAACCTTCTATGCCGTCTCCCTTTCCGTCTGCCATATCTGCAAGTGCCTTATCAACGGAATGGACACGACCATGACCGTCTCCACGATGCTTCACGGCGAATACGGTATTGACGACGTGTGCCTCAGTACCCTCAACATCGTCGGCCGGAACGGTGTCGGCGGAAAGATTCTGACCGCGCTCACCGACGAGGAAACCGCTCTTCTCCGCAAGAGCGCTGAATGCCTCAAGGACATTATTCGCAATATTGAAATCTGACGAGATTGGAGTAGATTGATGGAATATCGCATTGAACATGACTCGATGGGTGAAGTGAAGGTTCCTGCCGATAAATATTGGGCAGCCCAGACCGAACGCAGCCACGAAAACTTCCGCATCGGCGTCGGCATTGAAACCATGCCCCGTGAAATCACCAAGGCGTTCGGCATTCTCAAAAAGGCGGCGGCCATCGCCAACCATACCCTGAAGCCCCAGAAAATGACCGATGAAAAGCTCACCGTCATTGCGCAGGCGTGCGATGAAGTGATCTCCGGCTCCCTGAACGAACATTTTCCGCTCGTGGTCTGGCAGACCGGCTCCGGCACGCAGTCCAATATGAACGCAAACGAGGTCATTGCCAACCGCGCGAACGAACTGGCGGGCCAAAAGCTCTGCCATCCGAACGATGACATCAATATGAGCCAGTCCTCCAACGATACTTTCCCGACGGCAATGCACATCGCGGCGGTCTGCGCGCTTGAGGATAAACTCCTTCCGGCGGTCTGCCGTCTCATCACTACCTTCCGGAAACTGGAAATCGCTCACGAAGGGATCACCAAAAGCGGCCGTACGCACCTTCAGGACGCGACCCCGATCCGGTTTTCCCAGGAAATCTCCGGCTGGCGCTCCTCTCTGGAAAAGGACGTTGAGCTTATCGAACGTTCCCTGCCGGCTCTCAAGGTTCTTGCACTGGGCGGAACCGCGGTCGGTACCGGACTGAATGCTCCCGCTGGCTTTGACGTGAAGGTGGCGGAGGCCGTTTCCGAAATTACCGGAAAGCATTTTGAAACCGCGGAAAACAAGTTCCACGCACTCACCAGCAAGGACGAAATCGTCTTCGCCCACGGCGCGGTCAAGGCGCTCGCGTGCGATATGATGAAGATTGCCAATGACGTGCGCTGGCTGGCGTCCGGTCCGCGTCTCGGCCTCGGGGAAATCACCATTCCGGAAAACGAACCCGGTTCCTCCATTATGCCCGGAAAGGTCAACCCGACCCAGTGCGAAGCTGTTACTATGGTTGCCGTACAGGTCATGGGCAACGACGTCGCCGTTTCCATGGCAGCATCCCAGGGCAATTTTGAACTGAACGTCTTCATGCCTGTCTGCATTTACAATTTCCTTCAGTCCGTGCGTCTTCTTGCCGAAGCTATTGTTTCCTTCAACGACAACTGCGCCGTCGGCATCCGCGCGAACGAACAGAAAATGCACGACAATCTTTACAATTCGCTGATGCTCGTCACCGCCCTCAACCCCTACATCGGCTACGAAAACGCCGCCAAGACTGCGAAGAAGGCCTACCGTGAGAACATTACTCTCAAGGAAGCCTGCGTGGCGCTCGGCTTCCTCACCGCAGAAAAGTTCGACGAGGTCTTCAAGCCGGAAGATATGGCGTGAGAACCTTCAAAGAATCTGGAGTTATTTATGAAAATTGCATATTATCCCGGGTGCACGCTGAAGAACAAGGCGAAGGATCTCGACCGCTATGCCGTCGAATCCGCAGCGGCGCTCGGTTATGAACTTGCCGAAATCGAGAACTGGCAGTGCTGCGGCGGTGCGTATACGTCCGCGAAGGACGAAATCGCAACCAAGCTCTCCTCCGTCCGCGCACTTGCCAACGGCAGAGACCAGGGCGGGAGAGTCCTCACGGTATGTTCCGCCTGTTACAACGTCCTCAAGCAGACCAATCATGAGTTTTCGGTGAACCCCGATTTCGACCGCCGGGTCAACAATTATCTGGCACCCGATTTTGAGTATCACGGGGAAGCGGGGGTGATTCACTATCTCGAGCTGCTCCGCGACGAGGTCGGCTTCGATCAGCTTGCGAAAAAGGTCGTCAAACCGTTCACCGGAAAGAAAATTGCCGCGTATTACGGCTGTCTTCTCCTTCGTCCGTCTTCCGTCCTGCAGTTTGATTCGCCGGAGAACCCCGAAATTATGGAAAACTTCATCCGTGCGCTCGGCGGAGAACCGGTGATTTACTCCCTGCGCAACGAATGCTGCGGCGGCTACATCACCCTCGAAGACAAGAACGCCGCGCGCAAGAGAAGCACCGCGGTGGTCGAATCCGCGCGCGATATGGGTGCGGACTTCATGATTACCGCCTGCCCGCTTTGTCTCTATAACCTTACCAAAAACGCGAACGAGCCCCTTCCGGTCCGCTACTTCACCGAAGTTCTGGCGGATGCGCTCGGTCTGATTCAAGAATAAAAGAAAGGAGAGTTTGACATGGAAGACAAAAGAAAAGAACAGATTCTCCGGATGAGCGGCGCGGCCGTTCAGAAGTGCATGCGCTGCGGCAAATGCTCCGCGACCTGTCCGTCCTACGACGAAATGGAATACCATCCGCATGAATTCGTGTACCTGGTGGAACGCGGTGACATCGAAAAGCTCATGAAATCCGAGTCCATCTATAAATGTCTGACTTGCTTTGCGTGCGTGGAACGCTGTCCGCGCGGCGTGGAACCTGCCAAAGTGATTGAGGCCATCCGCCTGGAGACCGTCCGTCAACAGGGACAGAACCACATGAAACCGGACGCCATTCCGGAATTGTGGGAGGAAGACCTTCCCGGACAGGCACTCGTCACGGCAATGAGAAAATACACAAAGTAAGGAGGAAACAACGAGAATGCAGAGAATCGGTGTATTTGTATGTCACTGCGGTACCAACATCGCCGGCACCGTAGATGTAAAGACCGTCGCGGAAACGCTCGGACGCGAACCGTCGGTCGTTTATGCAATTGATTACACATATATGTGTTCCGAATCGGGGCAGAACCTGATCAAGGACGCCATCCGCGATTACAAGCTGACCGGCGTGGTGGTCTGCTCCTGCTCCCCCCGGATGCACGAAAATACCTTCCGCA
>JBJFGC010000207.1:0-3401 GCA_051892315.1 Eubacteriales bacterium | reverse complement strand
CTCTCAATCGGCGCAAAGGCGGTGTATGCCTATTTCTGCAGCTTCACCGGCGCGGGAGACTCGTGCTTTCCTTCGCGGGAGAAGATCTGTTATGACCTTAAGATAACCAAAGATACGTTGTCCAAATACATACGATCTTTGAGAGACTGTGGTTATATCGAGGTTGAGCAGAGCAAAGAAGGAGTGAAGTTTTCTCGTAATATCTATACGATGTGCGATATGGTCCCGTCGTGTCCTAAATTTTCGGACACGAAATTTTCGGACACGAAATTTTCGGACACGAAAAATCTGGACACTATAAATAACAGTATTAAAAATAACAGTTTTAAAATTAACACTATGGGGGGGAGCAAGCTCCCCGAACCCGCCCCCGAGAAAGCGGATGAAGAAAAGAAATACTACGGAAAAAACGCCAATGTGCGTCTGACGGATGAAGAATTCGAACGGCTGAAAACAGAACATCCGTCTCTGTATGCGGAATACATCGAGCGTCTGTCAAAGCACATAAAAAAGTACGGCAAAAAATATGTGGATCATTATTTTGTGATCGAGGATTGGATCGCCGAGGACAGCGCAAAGGAAGATCAAACGATGAGCACCAGCAGCTTTGACACGGACAGCTTCTTCGCCGCGGCGCTGGCACATGCGGCGGATAATGATGTTCCGCCGTGGTTAGAAGGAGGCTGACATGGAATTATTTATCGACAATTTCGCGGGAGGCGGCGGGGCATCCACGGGGATCGAACTTGCCATCGGGCGCAGTGTAGACATCGCTGTCAATCACGATCCGGACGCAATCGCTATGCACCGCGCGAATCATCCGACCACAACGCATTACTGTGAGAATATCTGGGAGGTCGATCCTTCCGAAGCCTGCGGTGGCAGACCGGTCGCGCTGGCATGGTTCTCGCCGGACTGCAAGCATTTCTCCCGTGCCAAAGGAGGCAAACCGCTCGACCGGAACATCCGCGGTCTGGCATGGGTCGCGCTCCGCTGGGCGGCGAAGGTACATCCGAGGGTGATCATGCTCGAAAATGTCCCCGAAATCATGACGTGGGGACCGCTCGGAGCAGACAATCTGCCGATCAGGGAGAAACAGGGCTGTTTCTTCCGCAGTTTTGTCAGGCAGCTTGAGGGACACGGCTATAACGTGGAATGGCGTCTGCTGAAATCCTGTGATTATGGCGCACCGACCAAACGGCTCCGTTTTTACCTCATTGCACGCTGTGACGGCAATCCCATCGTGTTCCCGGAACCGACGCACGGGGACCGTCACGACCCGAAAGTGCAGAATGGGGAACTTCTTCCCTACCGGACAGCAGCGGAGTGCATCGACTGGAGCATTCCGGCGACATCTATTTTTGAACGGGACAAGCCGCTGGCGGAAAACACACTCCGACGGATCGCACGGGGAATCCAAAAGTACGTGATTGATAATCCCGAACCGTTCATCGTGACCGTGAATCACGGCGGAGACGGTTTCCGCGGGCAGAGCATCGGCGAACCGTTACATACCGTTACGGCGAAACACGGATACGGCATCATCGCTCCGACACTGATCCAGTATCACAGCGAGACCACTGCGCATGAGGTACGGGGGCAGTCTATGGATGAACCGCTCATGACGCAGGACACATCGAACCGGTACGCGCTTTCCTGTGCGCACATCATGAAAAACTACGGCGGGAATTACACCGGTGCAGGAACCTCACCGGATGCACCGCTGGACACGGTGACAGCGAAGGATCACAACAGTCTGGTCACGGCGCACATCATGACGATGCGGAACCACATGGACGGTCAGCGGATAGACGAACCCCTCGGAACGATCACCGCCGGCAAAACCCATCATGCGGAGGTACAGGCGTTTTTGGTGAAGTATTTCTCGACAGGCGCGGCCAAGTCTGTGAACGAGCCGCTGGACACGATCACCACAAAAGACCGATTTGCTCTGGTGACGATCCACGGAGAGGAGTACATCATCACGGACATCCGGATGCGGATGCTTCAGCCGCGAGAGCTGTTCAATGCGCAGGGATTCCCGGACGATTATCAGATTGACCGGGATGCGGATGGGAAGGTATATCCGAAATCGAAGCAGGTGGCACGGTGCGGAAATGCGGTGACTCCGCCGGTAGCGACTGCGATGGTGCGGGCGAACCTGCCGGAATACTGCGGAGGGAAAGCATCATAACCTATCGAATTTATCAGATTGATCCCGACCGCGAATGGAAGGAGAAAGGAGGCTCACATGCGAACAGACGTGATGTTCAGCTCACAAAAGGAGGACTGGACTACACCTCAAGCGTTCTATGACAAACTGGACGAAGAATTCCATTTCACGCTTGACGCCGCGGCGTCGGACGAAAATCACAAGTGCGGGAAATGGTTTACGCAGGATCAGGATGCGCTGAAGCAGGATTGGGGGGGAGAAACGGTTTTTCTCAACCCTCCGTATGGTCGGAAAACAGGTAACTTTGTGAAGAAGGCTTATGAGGAGCACTGCAAAAACAATATTACAGTTGTTATGCTCCTTCCAGCCCGCACGGATGTAGCGTGGTTTCATGACTACATCCTCGGAAAAGCGGAAATACGATTTATCCGCGGAAGACTGAAATTCGGCGGCGCCAAAAACAACGCGCCGTTTCCCTCGATGGTGGCGGTGTATAGAAGAATTGATAATCATGCGCCTACGGCTATAACAGTAGGAGAAAGGGAAAACAAAATGGAACAGTATTACATCATCAGAGCAGACAAAGCAGGAGTATTTTTCGGACAGATCGAAAGCCGAAATGGAGACGAAGTGGCCATGAAAAACGTCCGCCGTATATGGTATTGGGATGGAGCGTGCAGCATCTCCGAACTGGCGGTAAATGGAACCGCAAAACCGGATAATTGCAAATTCTCGGTAATCGTGGAGAGCATGACAATCCTCGGAGTGTGTGAGATTATCAAATGCACCGACAAGGCGGTGAAATCAATCAAGGCGGTGAAGGAATGGAAGTATTGAGGGATAAGATCAAAGAATTTATTAAATCCGTCTCCGGCTCCGGCTCCGGCTACGGCTCCGTCTCCGGCTACGGCTCCGTCTCCGGCTACGGCGACGGCTACGGCTACGGAATCTCGATTTTTAACCATAAAAACGTCTATATGATTGACGGTGTTGCAACAATCATTACTGCTATTTCTGGTAATTATGCAAAAGGGTATATCCTTCGTAATGACCTGACGTTGCAACCTTGTTATATAGCCAAAGGGGAAAATTGTTTTGCTCATGGTGATACGCTCGCCGATGCGGTTCGTGATTTGAGAGACAAGGTTTTCGAGAACATGGACGAGGACGAACGAATAGCGGCGTTCTGGGAGTGCCATGAAAAAGGCGTGAAATATCCGGCTGTTGA
>JBJFGC010000206.1:0-3405 GCA_051892315.1 Eubacteriales bacterium | reverse complement strand
GACAAAATTTTCGGGAGTGATCGAATGGTCGTCACGAATCATTTTGCTGATTCGCTCGATATAGTCATCCTGATTCATAGAAAACAGCACATCCATACTGACACCGAAAAACAAAGCAATCTGTGGTAGGATCGCGATGTCCGGCGTGGTCGTATTGGTTTCCCATTTGGAGACAGCTTGATAGGAAACGCCCATTTTATTTGCAAGTTCTTCTTGCGTGATCCCTCGCTCGGTGCGAAGCTTCTTTATAATCGTACCCAGCTTGAGTTCCATAAGGATACCTCCATGATGCAAATATTTTATCAGCTGATATCCATATTATACCCATCATTAGGATGAGCGTCAATAGCCGCGCATTAGAACCAGTTCGCTTGTCGGGCGAGGGCGGCGTTCCCCAATGGCTGCCCCTCTATCATTTCAATCCGAACCACCGGCTTAGCCTGTGGTTTGCACTGCCCCTATAAGAGGCTATGACTGACCAGCTCTTGTAAGTGCGCTAAGCAACCGACTTGGAGTTTTTTCCTTGAAGCTAAAGCACTTTGGCTCCACCAGCATAGCCGGTGGTTTTTGGGCTGACGCCACAAAAAATCGTCCAATCCCGAACATGGACTGGGCGATTTTTGGTTTTGTTAAAGTTTCACTTCCGCGACGCGGATCTCGTTTTCCCGTCTGGATTCATACACCACAAATGCTGTTCCTGTTAAGGGATTGACACAAACATCGCTGTACCCACCGCTCTCGTTCAGGCAAATCTTCTCCCACGTTTTTCCGAAATCCACCGAACGCGAAAGCGATACATTCACGCGTTCCTCCTCGGATGCGCAGTTCGAGAAGTACAGCACATCATCCACGCCGCACATTCCTGCTGCACAGACCGGGTCGGGCAAATTTTCGTCATAATGCATGCCGCGCCAGTTTTCCGTACCATTATCACTCATCGCGATATAACGGCGGCGCTTTTCCGTTACATGCCGGAGGTTCATGATGATTCCGCGGGAAGTCTCTGCGAGACAGGCTTCGCTTGGGTTTTCGATTTCCGTAATCGGAAGAATCTCCCCGTGATGCCATGTCCTTCCCCCATCGTCACTGTACACAGTTGCGGCGACACTCGGACTGTGTGCGAAAATATTGGCAGGATTGCTGGCAAGCCAGACAGGCAGCACAATGCGCCCCTTTTGGGTCACAATTCCGTGGCCTGGGCCGACGGCCGCGACAGTCCACGCGTACACGGGACGGAATTCTTCAAAAGCGTCGGTGATTTCGCGCGCTGCCGACCAGGTTTCCCCATCGTCGCCGCTGATTTTGCAAAAGGCACGCTTGTAGTTTTCCAGCCAGACGAACACAATTTTTCCGTCCGGCATGGCTGTCATTACAGGATTGTTGACGGTGTTCTTCCCTTCCCCAGAGGCAAGAAAACGCTCTGTTTCCCACGTTTTTCCCCCATCTATGGAACGTTTCATCCCGATCTCGGACACGGACCAGTCGTTTCGTCCTTTCCTGCATTCGTAATATACCAGCATTGTTCCAGACGAAACGGCGACAATTCCCGGAATCCGATCGTGGCAAAACCCGTTCTCTCCGGCCCTGCACAGAAGGATATCTTTCAGAATCTTCATGTTATTCCATCCCTTTTATTAAAGAAGTTATAACAAAGGCTTGACTGCGTCACACAGTGCTGTCTTCTGCTCCTTTGTCAGTGGTGAGAACGGCGGACGGGAGTCTCCCATATCAAGCCCCATCGTGTCAAGAATGGCCTTGCAGCCTGGCATGACGCCGTACTTGAGAACTTCTGTAATGACCAGGTTCGCTTCGTTCTGAACGCGCTGTACTTCCGCAAGGTCGTTGGCACGGAAACTCTCCATGATTCGGATGAACTTTTCTGCCATAAAATTGTAAGTTGAACCAATACCACCGTCTGCCCCCGCCATCATACCAGACGCGAACATTTCATCGTAGCCGTTGAGAAGCACCTTATCCGGAAATGCATTCCGGATGCGCTGAAGCTTATAGAAATCGGACGAGGTGTGCTTCACACCGATAATGCGCTCGTCGCGCAGAAGCGTAGAGATATCCTCGAAGGAAAGTTCTACACCTGAGAGCGCAGGAATATTGTAAATCAGAAGCGGCATTCCGGACGCGTCCACAAGGTCGAAGTAATACTTCATGATTTCCTTGTTTGAAAATTTGTAGTAGAACGGAGCCACTGCGGAAATCGCATCGTACTTCAGCTCTGCCGCATACTTTGCAAAACCGATGGCCTGCGCGGTGGAAATGCAGCCAACCTGTGCAATACAGGCCGCGCGGTCGCCAACCGTTTCCTTTACGGTTTTGTAAACGAGACGACGCTCCTCATCGGTCAGAAGAAACGCTTCGCCGGAGCTTCCGTTGACGTAAAAGCCGGAAACACCTTTAGCAAGATTGAATTCCGCCAGTCTGGCAAGCTGTTCGGTGTTGACACTGCCGTCTTTCGCAAACGGAGTGAAAATTGCGGGAATGACTCCCCCGATTTTTTTCATGATGACCTTCTATGTTATGGTATTTTATTGTTTTTTTATTATAACACAGAATAGGGTTGGAATCAAGAGGGGAGCAGGGATTTCGTTTTTCACTCAAGGCTATATGTCCCATCCAGTTTTCAACAAAATATGTCTTTTTTCTGAAAAAGAATCGAAAAAACTATTGACAAACTCACTTGCCCGTGCTATTATTCAAAAAGTTAGTTTAAACTAACTTTTTGAAAGGTTCCAGGGTTAGTTAACGCTAATTATGCTTTTTATCTCGCGCAAAGGAGAATGGACAATGAAGAAACGGAAGAAAATGTCCGTCGAAAAAACAGTGCGCATCGTCAAGCTGCAGAGCGGAAGGAAAGACGTCGCAAAAATTGAAATCGAAGGAATGTGATAACTATGGAGATCCGTATTGCACTTGCCGGAAACCCAAACTGCGGAAAGACGACACTGTTCAATGCCCTGACCGGATCCAATCAGTTTGTCGGAAACTGGCCCGGCGTTACCGTTGAAAAAAAGGAAGGAAAGCTGAAAAAACATGACGGCGTCATTATGACAGACCTTCCGGGGATTTACTCGCTGTCACCCTATACGCTCGAAGAAGTCGTCGCGCGGAATTATCTCGTGAACGAACGTCCGGATGCGATTCTGAACATTGTCGACGGTACCAACATCGAGCGAAACCTTTATCTCACCACACAGCTCACCGAGCTCGGTATTCCTGTAGTCATTGCCATCAATATGATGGACATCGTCCGCAAAAACGGCGACATCGTCAACATTGAACGTCTGTCCAAACGTCTCGGCTGTAAAATTATTGAGATTTCCGCGCTCCGTGAGGACGGCATTGCCGAAGCTGCCGAAGGATTGATTGAAGGCTGCCTGTGCCAGCGCGGTG
>JBJFGC010000205.1:0-3419 GCA_051892315.1 Eubacteriales bacterium | reverse complement strand
ATCCTCAGGCTCATCTTCGTAGCCTGGAATAAGAGTACCAAAGCCAAGACTGGACCATCTGAGATTTCCCAAATAAAAGATATAATCTCTTACCATCTTTCCAGTAAGTCCCGGAATATCTTCACCTATGCAAGCAGCTTGGCCACGGTGCGGAGGCAATGATTGCCGGAGAACGCCGCGAAGGGAAGTACGACAAGGCAAAACACGCCGAACGTCTGGAGAAAATCCTTGCCAATTTCGGCGAAATCCGGCGTATCGTCGGCGAGCTTCCGAAAGCGGACGATCTGCGTGCCTTCTTCGTTTCCATCGGTCACCCCATCTCCGGAAAGGAATTCGGCCTTACGGAAGTCGAATTGCGCGAAGCCTTTCTTATGGCAAAGGACATCCGCGATAAGTATGTCATCGGCCGGCTGCTGTGGGACCTTGGCGTTCTGGAGGAAGTTTCCGGACAGCTCGCATACTGACCTCAACCATCCGAAAGGAGAACCTATGATTCTTTGGATCAACGGCGCGTTTGGTTCCGGAAAAACACAGACCGCCGCCGAGCTTCATCGACGTCTTCCCGATTCTTTCGTGTATGATCCCGAAAACGTCGGGTACTGGCTTCGCGAAAACGAACCGACCGCTCTGCATACCGATAATTTTCAGGATGAACCCCTTTGGCGAAGCATCAACCGCGATATGCTCCTCCGCTTATCCTCCAATTACCGCGGAACCATCCTTGTCCCGATGACCCTTGTGAGCGCGCAGTATTATACCGAAATCATCACCGCCGTCCGCGAAAATGGGGCAGAGCTCCGCCATTTTCTATTGTATCCGTCTGCGGAGACTGTCAGAAAACGTTTGGCACGGCGCGGAGAACGGGAAAACTCCTGGGCGTGGCGTCAGGTGCACCGCTGCTATGACGCGTTCGACAATCCGGTGTTTGAAAACCGCATTGTGAACGATCAGATGAGTGTTCCGGAGACCGCCGAGGCCATCGCGGCCGCTGCCGGACTTTGCCTGACCAGACGGATCAGCCGGCCGGCACAGTTTATCCGGCAGCTGAAAACCACCCTCGGAGCGATTCGATAACCGATAAGCATGCGGCGTCGCCTGGCGGAATTTTTGTGAATTTCGCATAATTTCCGAAATATTTATCGTGAAACGCAAACTCCTGTTACAAATTTGCTATTGAAAAAACAAATTCTGTATTGTATAATATATCCTAACGTATTTTATGCGGAAAGGAATTCCGAACATGCTGTCGGCATTAAAAAATTTTGGGATTACGTTTCTGATCGCCGCGCTTCTTTTTGGGGTGATTGCTTATTTCGCAACCGGCGTCGTCACCAGCACCATGAACAGTCTCATGACTGACGAGGAAGACGAACTGAGCGAAATCATGCAGAATACGGAGAATCAGACGCCCGTCGGCACCGAAGAAGGTGCGGCGGAACCACCAAACTCCACCGATGAGAAAACTCCGGAAGGGGAGAGCTTTCATTTTCTCGTCGTCACAACCGACTACCGTCCCGATCTCTATGAGGATTACCGTCCTACCTTAGATCATATGTATGAGACCGACTGGTATTCCGTCAGCGCGTCCGATACTGCGGGCTGCCTTTCCGGTAACTACCGCGAAATCCGGGCTTCCTCCATCGTCCTTGTGCGTGTGGATAAGGAAGCACGTCAGTATACTTATACATATTTCTCTCCCGATACACGGGTTTATACGCCCAGCGGCTACCATACGTTGACCGAGGTGTACAATTATTACGGTATGCAGACCCTCGCAGACCATATCAACGCGATGACCGGTATGAAAATCAAATACACCTTCCTGCTCAATGCATACAATTTTGACGAGTTCATCGAGCTTTGCGGCGCACCGACCTTAGAAATTGCGAAGGATATTTACCAAAACGGCAAGAGCTATACGACGCAGTATGAGACGACCCGTGAGCAGATCGGTGAGGATGGCAATCCGTGGATGGAGCATCTTCCCAATACCTTCATTCTCGGAAAGGGAGAGGTCACGCTCGACGAAACCAATCTTGAGGTCCTTACCTCGCTTCGGGAAACTTCTTTTTCCGACCTGTCCGCCAAGGAGGCCTGGACGGTGGAGCTTTTGAACAAGTATTTCGTCTCGATGGCGTCGCTGGAGGAAGCCCAGCTCAAGATCCTTTTGGCGCAGCTCATCACCAACCGTTCCGAATGGGGCAGCATCGAGGGACTGAATTATACCGAACCGGAGGAAATCGAGCCCATGCCGGAGGAAGTCCCCGCGGAAGAGGAACCGTACAATCCGTGGGAGGATACCGCATCGTCCCTTGACAGTGCCGGAGACGGAGAAAACGGGGAAGACGGCAATCCGGACGAAACGGAGGAAGAAAAAAAGCTGTGGCTGTCCGAGCCTTCCGAACCCGAAGGGCCGGTTCTTGAAACCAATTATACGATGAACGATTTCGACAGCATTTACGAGCTGTTTGAAGCCGTCACTTATTTTGAAAGCGTTACGGTATCCTATCCGGGCGAATTTGTCGAGGCAACCGGAGACGAAGCGGCATACTTCGATCCCGATCTTCAGGCAGGTCTGGAAAAGTTTCAGGAATACCGCGCCAATCCTTAAAAAATCAACAATCAACCAATAACCAATAAAGGAGTCTATCATCATGGCAAGAATGGCGAACTCGGACAAAACAATGGACAAAATCGTTGCGCTCTGTAAGAACAGAGGCTTTGTGTATGCGGGCAGCGAAATTTACGGCGGTCTTTCCAACTCCTGGGACTACGGTCCGCTCGGCGTGGAATTCAAGAACAATGTCAAAAAGGCATGGTGGAAGAAGTTCGTCACCGAATGCCCCTACAACGTCGGTCTGGACTCCGCCATTATTATGAATCCCCAGACGTGGGTAGCCTCCGGCCACCTCGGCGGTTTTTCCGATCCTCTGATGGACTGCAAGGCCTGCAAGAGCCGTCACAGAGCGGATAAGCTCATTGAGGACTACGCGTTCAAAAATGACCTTGACATCAACCCCGCCGGCTGGTCCGACGACGAAATGAGCGCGTTCATCGCGGAAAAGGGCATCGCCTGCCCGGACTGCGGTGCGACGGACTTCACTCCCATCCGCAAGTTCAACCTTATGTTCAAGACCTTCATCGGCGTAACCGAGGATTCCTCCAATACGGTGTACCTCCGTCCGGAAACCGCGCAGGGAATTTTTGTCAACTTCAAGAACGTGGCCCGCACCACGCGGAAGAAGATGCCCTTCGGTGTCGGACAGATCGGGAAATCCTTCCGCAACGAAATCACCCCCGGCAACTTCGTGTTCCGTACCCGTGAATTTGAACAGATGGAGCTGGAATTCTTCTGCAAGCCCGGTACCGACCTTGAATGGTTTGAATACTGGAGAAGCTACTGCGCGCAGTTCCTGTAT
>JBJFGC010000204.1:0-3419 GCA_051892315.1 Eubacteriales bacterium | reverse complement strand
ATTTCGCGGAATGGACATTTTAAAAAAATACTCCCTCCGCACCCTCCCCTCAAAAGCTTTTCATCTGAGGGGAACCAAGACAAAGTTGAGTGCAAATCGTTCGATCTGCACTCAACTTTTGTTTTTCTTCTTTCATTCTTTGATTCTTTGAATTCTCAAAAAGTCCCCCGCTTCATCCCTTCTTCTTCAGCCGGAAGACCAGACGGGCGAAGGCGTTGGCGTTCCATGGAATGAGGGGATAGAGGTAACGGCGGCGGCCGTCGATGGTGCGGTTGGTAGCAGCGAGGACAATGGCAAGAACAAGGCCGGCAGCAAAGCCCCAGACGTCGAACAGAGCGGTCAGAATCAACGTCAGAATGCGCAGGTATTTGAAGGCATAACCAAGTTCATAGTTGGACTGTGTGAAATTGGCAATGGCGACAAACGACATATACAAAATAACATCCGGTGAGAGCCAGCCGACCGTGACGGCGAAGTCGCCGAGGAGAAGTCCTCCGACAACGGACAGGGAGTTTGACAGGACATTCGGTGTATTGAGCGACGCAAGTTTCAAGCCGTCGAGGGCAAATTCGGTCAGGAAAAGCTGTAAGAGAATCGGCAGCTCGCCCGGGTCGGCGGGAATTAAAAACTGCAGCGACACCGGAAGGAGGTCGCTGTGCATCAAAAGCAGATACCACAGCGGCGTCAGAATCATTGTCATCCAGAAGATGGCGTGACGCAGCAGCCGCAGGTAAGTTCCGGTGAACGGAGGAAAATAGTAATCGTCGGTTTCCTGGAGAAAATCGAACAACGTGGTCGGGAAAATCATGGCCTCCGGACTATTGTCACAGATGAGAATGATGCCCCCTTCGAGAATCGTTGCCGCCGCGGTATCCGGACGCTCCGTCGCGCGGATTTTTGGAAACGGATTGTACCAGCGCGTGTGGAGCATGGACTCGATCACGCTCTGGTGACCGAGAACGAGAGAATCGGTGTCCAGGTTTTCGAGCTTTTGACACAGTTCCTCAACATAAGCAAGATCCGCACGGCTGTCCATGTAGCAGAGGGCCATATCGGTACGGGTGCTGCGGCCAGCGTTAAGATAGCGGATGGTAAGGTCGGTACTGCGAATCCGGCGGCGAATCATGGCGGTGTTGTAAATCATTGTCTCGACAAATCCGTCGCGGCTGCCGCGCATAACCTTATCGTTTTCCGGCTCCTCGGTCTCCCGCGCCGGATAGGTTCGCAGATCAATGACGAGAGCATTGGCGTCGAATTTGTCGCACAGGAAAACGGTACAGCCGCTCATCACCATCAAAACAAGCGTGTCAATCTGGTTGGTCACATCCACCTCGGCTGCAGGAATGTGCCGGTCCGCGAATCGACGGGCGTCCCCTTCCCTGTTTTCTCCCATGCTTTTGACGCTGACCACATAGGTCAGCAGCTTCTGCAGCGTCTCCGATTTGATGAAACCGTCGATGTAATACATAACAATGCGCGCACCTGCGATTTCCATTGTCTTGCGAAGCATATCAAAGCTGGCATCGGTTCGCAGAATAGCATCCAGAGTCGCCACGTCCTCATCAAAATTCCCGGTCAGGGTTCCGTTAAAAATTTCCATAAAAAAACTCCGTCAATCTTCTTTCTGCCAAAAAGTATGGACGGAGTTTTGCTGATTTATTCTTGAGAAGCAGAGTTTTCGCGGGGAAAGCAGCTTTTGAAAACTGTCTCCCGCATCTCTCACTTATTCTTAAAAAACTGATAATAATAACAAGGGATCATGCCGTTATAGAGCTTGCGGATTTTATCGGCGCGGCGGCCGTAGAGCTGCGGGAATTTTTCATGCTGCGTGATGACGTAAATCTGCCATTTTTCCAGACGTGCGAAGGACTGCCCCATCGCACGGTAGAGGTCTTCCGCTTCCTCCGGCGTCATGAGGCGTTCTCCATAGGGCGGATTGGTGACGACAGTCCCGCGGCGGCCGAGAGTGTCAATGTCGAGTGCGTCCATCTGGAACACGTTGAGCCGGTCGGCGACGCCGGCGCGTTTGGCGTCCGCGAGGGTGAGCTCCACGCACGCGGGATCAAGATCCGTGGCGTAGGCTTCAAACGCGGTATCACGCACGTTCGCCCGTGCCGCCTCGAACGCGTCCGTCCACGAACGCTTCGGAAACGCCGGATATGCCTGTGACACAAACGTGCGGTTCATACCGGGCGCGATGTTTTTCATCCGCATGGCCGCTTCGATGGCGATGGTTCCTGATCCGCAGAACGGGTCCCACAAAAGCACATCCTCCCGCGGTCGGGCGAGCTTCACCAGTGCGGCCGCCAGCGTTTCCCGAATCGGCGCAGCGTGCGTTTCCGGACGGTAGCCGCGTTTGTGCAGCGGAGTTCCGGACAGGTCAATCATCAGGGAGGCCCTGTCCTTGAAAAGGAAGAATTCAATTTTGTACCGCGTACCGGTTTCAGGCAGAATCTGCAGACCATATTTCGCGCCAAGGCGGGTGGAAACCGCTTTTTTGACGATTCGCTGGCAGTCCGGAACGGAGAACAGTTTGCTCTTGATGGCGTGTCCGCTGACCGGAAATTCGTCGTCCCGTGCAATGTAGTCCTCCCACGGCAGCGCCTTTGTCCCATCGAACAGGTCGGTGAAGGTTGGTGCGTCAAACGTCCCAAGGTGAAGATACAGCCGTTCCGCAAAGCGCAGGTTGACGTTGCACACGGCGCATGCGTTTTCGTCTCCTTCAAAAGTGATGCGTCCATCCATGGTTTCGACGCGGCGATAGCCAAGGGCATCAATTTCCTCGCCGAGCAGCCCCTCCAGGCCGAACAGGCAGGTGGCGGTGTAGCGTAATGTCATGATCCGTTGTCTCCGTTTCTTTTTTCCTCGGTGAGCTTCGGGGCGTTTGTCTTCTGCAGCGTAAAGGTGAAGCGGCACCATTTTCCGTATTCACTTTCGACCTTGATGGTCTCGTGGTGGGCCTCAATGATGGTGCGCGCGATAAACAGACCAAGTCCTACGCCGGTTTTGTCCAGTCCGCGGCTCTTATCGCTCTTGTAGAAGCGGTCGAATACATACGGCAGCTCCTCCGGCGCAATCCCGATTCCCTCGTTGTACACGCTGACCACCGTTTTCATGCCGGATTCGTGGAGGGAAACCTCGTACCGGCCGCCCTCGTTCGAGAATTTGATGGCGTTGTCACAGATGTTGTAGAGAATCTGATAAATCGCGTCATGGTCGGCGTTGACGTACATACTGTCACGGTCCGTATCGAACACAACGTCGAGCTGCTTTTCCTCCAGCCGCTGTTCGGAGGAGACAATGATGTCGCGCGCCATATCACAGATATCAAACGGTGCGATGTTGAACTTACGTTCCCCGGCCTGAATTCGGGTAATATCGAGCAGGTCGGAAACCAGACGGGACAGCCTTCGAACCTC
>JBJFGC010000203.1:0-3428 GCA_051892315.1 Eubacteriales bacterium | reverse complement strand
CTATACTTATTAACAATCATCATCAGAGAACAGCGGCTTTTATGCCCGTATGGAATGGAGTAGACGAAATATGGAAAAAATCATCAAGCCGCGCGGAACGATGGACGTTATGGCGCCCGACGTATTTGCGTGGAACTATATAGAAAAAAAGGTCCGCGATGTAGCCGACCGCTTCGGCTTCACCGAAATCAAGGTTCCGACGTTTGAGGAAATTGGCCTTTTCCGCCGCGGTGTCGGAGAAACCACCGACGTTGTCCAGAAGGAAATGTACACCTTCACCGACAAGGAAGGGACCGTTTATGCCCTCCGTCCCGAGGGAACCGCATCTGTGGCCCGCGCTATCATCGAAAACGGCAAGGCGACCGACACGCTTCCTCTCAAGTATTACTACCTCATCAATTGCTTCCGTTACGAAAAGCCGGAAGCCGGACGCAGCCGTGAATTTGTTCAGTTCGGAACCGAAATGTTCGGCGCACCCTCGGCCGGCGCGGATTTCACCATCATTTCCCTTGCGAATACCGTCATTCGTGAGCTTGGAATTACTGGCGTCCGCCTGCATATCAATTCCATCGGATGCCCGAACTGCCGTCCCGCATACCGGACGGCGCTTCGGAACTACCTCAAATCCCATGCGGACGAGCTGTGCGACACCTGCCTTGACCGTATCGAAACCAATCCTCTCCGTGCTCTCGACTGCAAGAACGATTCCTGCAAAAAAGTCGCTGAGGCCGCGCCGCGCACCATCGATCACCTGTGCCCCGAATGCCGTGCGCACATGGACGAGCTGACGGGCTATCTGAATGCCTGCGGTATTGAATACGTTATCGATCCTCACATTGTCCGCGGACTGGACTATTATACCCGCACCGTTTTTGAATTTATCGCGGAGGGCATTGGTTCCCAAAGCACCGTCTGCGGCGGCGGCCGCTACGACGGTCTGATGGAAGAACTCGGAGGTCCTAAAATGGCCGGCATCGGCTTCGGTATGGGTATCACCCGCATCATCCTTGCCATGAAACAGTGCGGCATTGAGGTTCCGCGTCTCGCCATTCCGAAGCTGTACATTGCGTCGATGGGTGCGGCAGCCTCTGCGAAGGCCATGGAAATCGTAAGCAGCCTGCGAAGCGCGGGCATTGGTGCAGACTGCGACATTATGGGCCGCAGCCTGAAGGCACAGATGAAGTATGCGGACAAGATTGCGGCAGAATATGTTTTGATTCTCGGTGATTCCGAAATCGAAAGCGGAACCGCAGTTATCAAGGAAATGGCGACCAGCGAACAGACGACCCTCGCTCTGAACGGGATCATTGATTTTATCAAGACAAAATAAAAGAGAATGGCTATGGATGGAACAATATCACAATTTCTAAAAATGCAGCATGATCTCGCCGCCGAAAAAGGGTGGCTGGACAGCAGAACGCCCGAACACGCGCCGCTTTCCATCCTCTGGAGCATTGACGAGCTGGGAGAAGCCATTGCCATCATCAAGAAAAAAGGTGCCGACGGAATCATGAACAATGAAAGCGTCCGTGAGCATTTTGTTGAAGAAGTAGCGGACACCTTTATGTATCTGTTCGACATGATGGAGTCCTATGACATCACATCGGATGAGTTCACCCGTGCGTACGTCAAAAAATTCGAGCGCAACATGGGGCGGAGCTGGCACGAAAACGACGCGATGTACGAAAAGTGCCGGCGTTCTCTTGTGATTTTCGATTTTACAGGCGGTCTGCCTGTGACGCCGCGCCTGCTTGAGGTACTGTCCAAAACCGAACTGAAACTCGCTGCTGTCTCAGCTTCCGGGCCTCTGGCGGATGTCTTTGCCGCACAGGAATTGGAAAACGATGCGTTTGATCTTCTCTTGAGCGGGGAGCATGCGGCGGAGCTGTACCGTCTCGCGGCAGAACACGAGAAGCTATCGCCTGAGGCCATCGTGGTATGTACGGGAAACACGGACGGAGTTCGCGCGGCAAAGGAATGCGGCATGGCCTGCTATGCGGTGTCCGAACGGCCAATGGAAACCGCCGACAAAACCTGCGCGTCCCTGGATGAACTGCAGGATTTTCTCGGTTTCAATCAATAAATATCATACTGCGCAGAAACGAGAAAGGATGTGGTCCTATGCGGTATACAGATTATACCGGAATGGACGGAAACGCGAAAGAAAACCTCATACTTTATCCTATACTTCTCATAGAAACATACATTCACAATCTCGAAAGGATCTATCATCATGCAATCATTTACCAGTGCAGATAAAAGAACCGACTACTGCGGTACGCTTACCGCGAAGGACATCGGCCGGCAGGTTTCCGTTGTCGGATGGTGTCAGAGACAGCGCGACCTTGGAAGCCTGATTTTCATTGATCTTCGCGACCGAACCGGGATCGTTCAGCTTGCGTTTGACGAAAACACACCGGAAGACATTTTTCGTACCGCGTTCGGTGTCCGTGCGGAATATGTTCTCGCGGCACGCGGCGTAGTCCGTTCCAGAGGCGAGGCAGCCATCAATAAAAATCTTCCTACCGGTGAGGTCGAAGTGTACGTTGAGTCCTTCAAGATTCTCTCTGAAGCGCAGACACCGCCTTTTGCAATCGTGGAAAACAGCGACGTTCGTCCGGAGCTTCGCCTGAAGCACCGTTATCTCGACCTGCGCCGTCCGGACCTTCAGCGTAACATCATCGCTCGTTCGCAGATCGTCAAGCTCACCCGCGACTATTTTGCGGACAACGGCTTTATCGATATCGAAACGCCTTGTCTCATCAAGCCTACGCCGGAAGGCGCGCGCGACTATCTCGTACCGAGCCGTGTTCATCCCGGAAAATTTTATGCCCTTCCGCAGTCTCCTCAGCTTTATAAGCAGCTTTTGATGTACTCCGGTTTCGACCGTTACCTCCAGATTGCGCGCTGCTTCCGTGATGAAGACCTCCGTGCAGACCGGCAGCCTGAATTCACACAGATCGACCTGGAAATGTCCTTTGCCGATGAAGAGGATATCATTGCCATCAACGAAGGATATCTCAAATACATTTTCGATAACTTCATGCATTTGCCGTTGGAGACGCCTTTCCCGCGCATGACGTGGAAGGAAGCTATGAACCGTTACGGTTCCGATAAGCCGGATACCCGCTTCGGCATGGAGCTCTGCGACATTTCGGACCTTGTGGTAAAGAGCGGCTTTTCCGTGTTTGCCGGTGCAGTGGCGGACGGCGGGAGTGTTCGTGGCATTACCGTCAAGGGAGGCGCGAAGTTTACCCGAAAGGAAATCGATTCCCTGACCGACTTTGTGAAAACTTACGGTGCACGCGGTCTGGCATGGTATAAGAATACCGCCGGCGCACCGACTTCGTCCTTTGCAAAGTTCATGACCGAGGATGAAATTTCCGCCATCCTTGCAAAGATGGGCGTGGAGGAAGGCGATCTCGCCC
>JBJFGC010000202.1:0-14270 GCA_051892315.1 Eubacteriales bacterium | reverse complement strand
AGCGGAAACTCCGACCGCAACCTCCGACTATACTGTATATCCGATTTATGACCGTAAAGCTCCGATTACAGAGCCGCAGGACGCTTCCAAGATCATGCTCAATACCATCGGCAGCGAAAAGTGGGCGACCGCCGCTCAGTGGGTTGAATACGAATTCGATGTGACTTCCGCAGGTCTTTACGAAATCGTGTTCCGCTACCGTCAGAATGAACTCTCCGGTATGTATACCTCGAGAAAGATTTACATCGACGGAGAAATTCCCTTTGAGGAAGCCAACTACGCCAAGTTCAATTATAACACCGAATGGCAGGTGGAAGCCGCCAACAACGGTGCAGATACCTTCCAGTTCTATCTGGAACCCGGTCACCATACCCTCCGCCTGGAAGTTACCCTCGGCGAAATGGGCGACGTCGTCCGTCAGGTGTCCGATATTATGACCAAGGTCAACAACGACTACCTCGAAATCCTGAAGCTGACCGGCTCCAACCCGGACTCCTATCGTGACTACGGCTTCGGCCGCGTGCTTCCGGATGTCGTCGAAGACCTCGTTATCCAGCACCTCCGCCTCGAAGAGGTCATTGATTATGTGGAAAACATGGCGAACATCAAGTCCCAGAACTCCGCAACGCTGGATACCATCTCCCGTCTCCTTCTGAAGATGGGTACCGACGAGGATGAAATCGCAAAGAACCTGACCGAGCTCAAGTCTCAGGTCGGTACGCTCGGTGAATGGATCAACGATGTAAAGAAGCAGCCGCTTGAACTCGACTACATTCAGATTCAGCCCGCTTCCGCTGAAAAGCCGAAGGCAAACGCCAACTTCTTCAGCGCTGCATGGTTCGAAATCAAGAGCTTCGTCGCTTCCTTCTTTACCGACTATAACTCCCTCGGTTCTTCCGGTGAAACCAACGCGGAGGCCGTTGAAATCGACGTGTGGGTAACCACCGGCCGTGACCAGGCGCAGATTATCCGTAACCTCATGGATAACGACTTCGGTCCCTCCAGCGGTATCAACGCAACCCTGAAGCTCGTGGCAGCAGGTACGCTGCTTCCGTCCGTTCTCGCGGGCGTTGGCCCGGAGGTTGCTCTCCCCGGTACCGGTGTTGACCCGATTCAGTACGCAATCCGTTCCGCCGTTCTCCCGCTGAACCCTGAAGCGTATGAAGACGCAGCGGACGATGACGAGGCAACCAAGGCTTATAACGCAAAGATGCGGGAAATCTTCTCGAACTTCGATGACATCAAGTCCAGATTCACCGATGCCGCGATGATCCCGATTACCCTTTACGGAAAGACCTACGCTCTTCCGGATACCCAGACCTGGTCGATGATGTTCTATCGTACCGATATCCTTGCCGACCTTGGTCTTGAGGTTCCCGAAACCTGGGATGACCTGCTTGCACTGATTCCGGTTCTCCAGTTCAACAACATGCAGATCGGTATGTCACAGGATTATCAGATCTACATGTACCAGATGGGTGAAGAACTGTGGGCTGACAACGGTATGAGAATCAACCTCGACTCCAATCTCTCCCTCGAGGCTTTCGAGACCATGTGCAACATGTTCACGCAGTATTCTCTCCCCGTAACCTATGACTTTGCAAACCGTTTCAGAACCGGTGAAATGCCGATCTGCATCCAGCCGTATACCTCCTATAACAACATCATCATCTTCGCAACGGAAATCGCGGGTCTCTGGGACTTTGGTCCGATTCCCGGATTTGCACAGGAAGACGGCACCATCAACAACACCTCGATGTCTTCCACCTCCGCTCTCGTTATGATGTCCGGTGCGGAACACATTGCGGAAGCATGGGAATTCATGTGCTGGTATACCGACACCAAGTTCCAGGTGGACTACTCCAACGAGCTGGTAGCAATCCTCGGTCCTGCAGCAAAGAACGCGACCGCAAATATGGAAGCCCTCGAAGAACTGCCGTGGACGTCGCATGAATACGGCCAGCTGATGAAGCAGATGGATCACACCGCTGCTGTCACCGCATACCCGGGTTCCTACATCCTCGCGCGTTATACCAACTTCGCATTCCTGAACGCATACAACAACCACGCAGACCCGGTTGACTCACTCCTTGCCTACATCAACACCATCAACAAGGAAATCACAAGAAAGAGAACCGAGTTTGAACTCGAAACCCTCGCAATCGGTCAGACCCTCGCTTCCAAGCGTCTCGGTCAGGCGTCCGACGCCATCGCGGAACTTGACGAAGGCACGAGAAGCTCCGCATCCGTGGCAGCCGCTTCGGCAGCGATCGCAAGTGAAGATATCGAAGAACTGCGCAGCGCAATCGCCGGTCTTAACACCTCCGATGCAGCCCTTGCAGAAATCGCCGGCTATCTCACCGACGCCGCAGACGCTCTGGAATCCTATCAGTGATTTCCCGCCGCATATTTCTGAAGAAAATCTAACAAAGGAGAGAGCACATGTCTAAAAATACTGATAAGCAAGTCAAGACCCGCCATGAGATGACAAAAGCGGAATGGACATGGTTTCTTGTAAAAAAGAATAAAACGGCATACTTTATGATCGCGCCGTTTATGATTCTTTTCTTCATCTTCACCATCATCCCCGTTGCGCTGTCTCTCGTGCTGAGTCTCACGTCCTTCAACATGCTGGAATGGCCGAAGTTCATCTTCATGGATAACTACATCACGCTGTTCCTGGACGACGACCTCTTCATTACCGCTTTGAAGAACACCCTCATCTTCGCAGTTGTTACCGGCCCGGCCTCCTACCTCATTTCCTATGTGGTGGCGTGGTTCATCAACGAGCTTCCTCCGAAGATTCGTGCGCTTGTAACCCTCGTCTTCTACGCTCCGTCCATTGCAGGTAACGTCTACCTCATCTGGGGTACTTTGTTCTCCGGCGACGCATACGGCTGGGTCAACGGTTTCCTCCTCAACATGGGCGTTATCGATACTCCGATCCTCTGGTTCCAGAACGCTACCTACGTCATGCCGCTGTGTATCGTGGTCGCTCTGTGGACCTCGCTCGGTACCTCGTTCCTTTCCTTCATCGCAGGTCTTCAGGGCATCAACAAGTCCCTCTATGAGGCCGGTGCGATTGACGGTGTCAAGAACAGATGGCAGGAGCTGTGGTACATCACCCTCCCGTCCATGAAGCCTCAGCTGATGTTCGGTGCGATTCTCGCCATCACCGGTTCCTTCGGTTTCGGCGCAATCGTAACCGCTCTTGCCGGCAACCCGTCCGTCGATTACGCTGCGTACACGCTGACGCATCACCTGGAAGAATATCAGGGCAACCGTTGGGAGGTCGGCTATGCTTCCGCGATTTCCTTCATCCTCTTCCTGATGATGATCGGCTCCAACGTACTCGTCACGAAACTGATTTCAAAGTTGGGTGAATAATATGGCTAAAAGATTAAGAACAAGAAAACATGAGGTCGTGCTGAACCGTTCCGTGGGCGGGGACGTGGGTATTACCATTATACTCACCATCTTCGGCGTGTTCATGTTCCTTCCTATGTATTATACCATCATTCAGTCGCTCAAGCCTCTGAACGAACTTTTCTACTTCCCGCCCCGCTTCTATGTTGTCCACCCGACGTTTGATAACTTCAAGGACCTCTTCAACCTGATGAGCGACTCCTGGGTTCCTTTCTCCCGCTACATCTTCAATACGGTCCTGATTTCCGTCGGCGGTACGTTCGGTAACCTCGTCCTCTCCTCCATCTGCGCGTACGCCCTCGCAAAGATCGACTTCCCGGGCGCAAAGCAGTGCTTCTGGATCATTCAGAAGTCCCTGATGTTCACCGCGACCGTTACCGGTATCGTAAACTTCATTACGCTCTCCATGCTCGGCTGGATTGATACTTATCTCGCCATCATCGTTCCCGCGTGGTGCTCCACGCTCGGCCTCTACCTGATGAAGCAGTTCATGGAAACCAACGTCACGACCGAGGTTCTGGAATCTGCCCGTCTCGACGGCGCGTCCGAGCTTCGTACCTTCTGGTCCATCGCAATGCCGATGGTAAAGCCCGCGTGGCTGACCCTGATCATCTACTCCTTCCAGGGCCTCTGGAACTCCGGCGCTTCCACGTTCATCTACTCCGAGCAGCTCAAGACTCTGAACTACGCAATCAGCCAGATCACAGCGGGTGGTATCGCCCGTTCCGGCGCATCGGCCGCCGCGACCGTTGTCATGATGCTTGTACCGATTCTCGTCTTCGTCGTTTCTCAGTCGAACATCATCGAAACAATGGGCTCGAGCGGCATGAAGGATTAAGGAGGAAAACATGAAAAAATTATATAAGGTTCTCCTTATCGCTGTCGCTGTCCTGATGGTACTCCCGTGCGTCGTTTCTGCTGCAACCCCGTATGCTACCTATACATATTCCGCACAGGGTCAGGTCCTGACCTCTCCGGCTGCATATGTACCGGATACCGTCGTTGACGCGGCGTACATGGGCCTGAACGGCACCATCGACGACCCCCGCGACCTGTTCGTGGGTCCCGATGAACGGGTCTACATCGTTGACGCCGCTTCGGCAAGCGTCAAGGTCCTCGACCGCTACTACAAATTCCTGTTTGAGATTAAGGCCTTTACCAACGAACACGGCGTTCCGGATACCTTTGCCAATCCCTCCGGCGTCTTCGTTAACGAGGAAAACATCTACGTCTGCGACACCGACAACAACCGTATCGTTATGTTTGATACGGAAGGCAACTACATCAAGATTATCCCGAAACCGGTATCCAACCTCTTTGAGGAAGGCTCCATTTACAAGCCGGTGGCCTGCGCGGTTGACGACTACGGCCGTATCTTCGTCGTGTCTTCCACCACCTATCAGGGTATCATCGTTCTGAACGACAACGGCGACTTCTTCGGCTTCATCGGCGCGCAGAAGGTTGCTATTTCCGCTCTCGACATTCTCTGGAGAAAGATCCAGACCGACGAGCAGCGTGAACAGTCCGAAGAATATGTCTCCACCGAGTTCAACAACATCACCATCGACAAGGACAACTTCATTTACGTGACGACCTCCTCCATTGATGAGGGTCAGCAGCAGAGCGCGATTCAAAGCAAGAGCAAGTCTTCCGACTTCGCTCCTGTCAAGAAGCTCAACGCGTCCGGCTCGGACGTCATGAAGCGGAACGGCTTCTATCCTCCGTCCGGTGAAGTCCGTGTCGTGACCTTCTCCTCCTCC
Organism: Eubacteriales bacterium; assembly: GCA_051892315.1. Taxonomy (GTDB): domain Bacteria; phylum Bacillota; class Clostridia; order Oscillospirales; family CAG-272; genus UMGS1696. The sequence continues at coordinate 9,084 of JBJFGC010000202.1, read as the reverse complement.
AGTGACGTCGTCGTCGGTGCGTCCAAGATCATCGACGTCGCGTGCGGTCCGGAAGGCACCTGGTCCATCATCGATGAAAAGCGTTCCAAGGTCTTCACCTACGACGACAACGGCAACCTGCTCTTTACCTTCGGCGACAAGGGTACCCAGACCGGTAACATCGACAGCATTGAAGCGATCGTATACCAGGGCTCGAAAATTCTTGTCCTCGATAAGACCAACGACAACATCCTCGTCTACCGCCGTACCGAGTACGGTGACCTCCTCATCCAGGCTCTCGAGCACGATAACAACCGTCAGTACGACGTGACCATCGAAGACTGGACCGAGATTCTCAAGAGAAACAACAACTTCGACGCAGCCTACATCCAGATCGGTAAGGCACTTTACCGTCAGGGTCAGTACGAAGAAGCAATGGAGTATTACAAGTCCGCTTATGAGACGACCAACTACTCCGAGGCCTACAAGGAAGTCCGTAAGGAATGGGCCAATAAGTTCTTCTGGATCATCCCGATTGTCATCGTGGCTGTCTGCATCCTGATTGCAAAGTTCTTCGGATTCGCCGGCAAGGTCAACAAGAGAACCGCCCTCAAGGTCGGACGAAAGAGCCTCAAGGAAGAATTGCTCTATGCCTTCCATGTGATCTTCCACCCGTTCGACGGTTTCTGGGACCTCAAGCATGAAAAACGCGGATCCGTACGAAGCGCGTTCGTCATCCTCCTGATTACAGTCATCGTTTATTTCTACAACAGCATTGGTAAAGGCTACATCTTCAATCCGCGTCCGTCCACTTCCATGAACATCATGGGTGCAATCTCCGCCGTTCTGGCGCCGTTGCTCCTGTGGGTTATCGCAAACTGGTGTCTGACCACGCTGTTTGAAGGTGAAGGAAGCATGGGTGATATCTTCACCGCCTGCTGCTACTGCCTCACTCCTCTCCCGCTGCTTATTCTCCCCGTTACCATCGCGTCGAACTTCCTGACAGCCAACGAAGGCGGCCTCATTACCATGCTCCAGTCTCTGGCGTACATCTGGATGGGTCTCCTGCTGTTCTTCGGAATGATGGTGACACACGATTACTCGGTTGGTAAGAATATCCTCACATGTGTCGCTACCATCGTCGGTATGGCGTTTATCATGTTCCTTGGTGTCCTTTTCTCCAGCCTTATGGCAAAAATCGTAAGCTTCATTACCAATCTTGTTGAAGAAATCACATACCGGTTGTAAACAGAGATAGGAGTATTAAGAATGAATAGCAAAAGACTTATATCGGCATTCTTGACTCTGGTTATGCTCCTCGGTTCGCTCGTGGTCGGCGTGGACGCCGCGTGGGCGGATAAGGTAAATGAAGACGGGGACCCCATCATCAATTATCTTGCAGATGCTTACACTTCCCCTGAAGATAAGCTCGCCGACATGATCATGGTCAAGGAACAGAACGGTTACCAGCTTTGGTACGAGGAATTCACCGGTGAAGTTGCCGTTGTGGATCTCTCGACCGGTCAGATCACCTTCTCCAACCCCTGGGATATCGCGTCCGGCTATCAGACCATTTCCGACGCGGTGAAGGAAAAGCTCCTTTCCCAGCTTATCATCACATACCTCGAAAACGACGTGCAGAAGACCATGTACAGCTACAAGGAAGCTGCGCTGCGCGGTCAGATTACCAAGAAGAACATCAAAAACGGTATCCGTGTAGAGTACATCCTCGGTGAAGAACAGACCATCCGTCTCGTACCCCGTATGATTAAGATGGAACGTTTCGAGGAACTCATTCTCGCCAACATCGACGACGAATGGCAGTACAATAAGCTCGCGTCCTTCTATACCGAGAAGAACGCAAATGACCCGAACCTCACCGAACGCGGTGTGGCGGAAATGCAGGCAAAATTCCCGATTACCCTTGAGATGGCCGTTTACGTCTGCGACCCGGAAATCAAAGCCCGTGAGCTGCGTGAACTGGAAAGCATCATCAAGACGTTCTGTCCGGAATACACCTACGAAGAACTCGACTACGACCATGACCTCACCAACTACACCGGTGACGACGCGGCTCCGCCGAGATTCCGTCTCGCTCTTGAGTACACCCTCAACGACGACGGCCTGGAGGTAAGATGCCCGGCCAACGGTCTGTCGTTTGACGAATCCGCTTACCAGTTCCAGGAACTCTCCATGCTCCCCTACTTCGGAGCAGGTTCCAATGAGTATACCGGTTATACTGTCATCCCCGACGGCTCCGGCTCTCTGATCCGCTTTGAAGACTTCATCGGCAAGCCGGTCAACCTCGCCGGACAGATGTACGGCGCCGACTACGCTTACCATGAAATCACCGGTCAGCACGCGGAAGCAATGAGAATGCCTTACTACGGCATCGTGACCAACTACGATAAGGAGATCACGCCTGCGTCCACGTCTACCACCATCACCACAAACGAGGCCGGTGAACAGGTCGAAACCGTCACCGAAACTCCCGCGGAAGGAATCTTCTATTCCAACGGCTTCCTCGCAATCATCACGGAAGGTGACTCGCTCGCGTCCCTCATGGCAGAGTGCGGCGGTACGCTCCATCCGTACAACACGGTTTTCGCAAAGTTTATCCCCCGTCCGTCCGACGAATACAACCTTGCGGACTCCATCTCGGTCAGCGGCAACGCGACCTGGACCGTAACCTCCAAGAGAAAGTATACGGACAGCTACCGTGTCCAGTACATCTTCCTCAAGGATGAAACCCTCGCAGAAGAAAACGGCCTGAAGGATTATTACGAAGCAGAGTGGACCGGTATGGCAACCGCTTACCGTGATTATCTGATCGCCAAGGGCGAACTCACCAAGCTCGAGAATGTTCAGGAAGATATGCCGCTGTTCATTGAAACCTTCGGTTCCATTGAAACCACAGAGCGTATCCTGACTTTCCCGGTCGAAGTGGACACTCCTCTGACCACCTTTGAAGACATCAAGACCATGCACAGTGAGCTGACCGAGCTTGGCGTCGGCAACATCAACTTCAAGCTCAGCGGCTACGCAAACGGCGGTCTTCAGGCAACCGTTCCGTACCGCCTCAAGTGGACCAAGGTCGTCGGCGGCGACGACGGATTCACCGACCTCGCCAAGTACGCAGCGGAGAACGGCTTCAACATTTATCCGGACTTTGACTTTGTTTACATCCGCGCACAGGAGCTGTTTGACGGCGTAAGCCTCAAGAAGCACGCGGTCCGTACCATTGACGACCGTTACACCACCCGCCGTGCATACGACGCGGCAACCCAGAGCTTCGACCGCTCCTTCGCAATCGCAATTTCTCCCTCGGTTTACGAATACCTCTATGACGCGTTCGGCCCGAGATACCTCTCCTACGGCAACGACTCCATCTCCGTTTCCACGCTCGGTACCGACCTGAACTCCGACTTCGACGAGGATGAACCGTATCACCGCGAGGACGGCAAGCAGTTCACAATTGAGCTTCTTGAACGTCTGGACAGCGACTACGAAAACATCATGATCGAAGGCGGCAACGCTTACGCGGTCAAGTACGCAGACGTTATCCTGAATGCGTCCCTCACCTCTTCCAAGTACGTGAAGGCCAGCGAATCCATTCCGTTCCTTGGCATGGTTTACCATGGCTCCAAGGTGTTCACCGGCTCCGCAACCAACATGGAAGGTGACATCAACGAAGCGATCCTCCGCTCCATTGAAAACGGCGCATCCCTGTACTTCATCCTCTCCTATCAGAACACCAGCGAACTGAAGGAAAGCAACCAGCTGAGCAAGTATTACTCCGTATCGTATGACATCTGGAAGGATGACGTTGCGAAGTATTACAGCATTCTGAACGACGCCATCAGCGATCTTCAGACTTCCTACATCGTCGACCACGAATTCCTTGACGGCGAACGTATCCCGGACGCAGACGAAATCGAAGCAGACCGTCTCGCTGAGGAAGAAGCAGCCGCAGCAGAAGCTGAAAAAGAAGCGCAGAAGCTTCTTGACGCCGAAAGAGCGGCACGCCTTGAAGCCCGTCTTGCAAAGCAGAACGGCGAAGAGGTAGAGGAAGAAGTGGAAGAACCGGCAGAGGAAGCAGCTTCGGAAGAAGTTGCTGAACCCACGGAAGACACTGAAACCGAAGAAGGCGCAAATGTAAACGAATTCGGCGAAGAAGAAATTGTGGAAGAAGAAGAAGAAAAGATCGTTCCCGACAAGTACAAGACCGTCAGCGGCTCCATTGTACGTGTTGAATATGAGGGCGGCGTGAACTTCATCCTCAACTACAATTCCTACGCTATTACCGTTGAGTACGATGGTCAGACCTACGAAATTGACAGTCTGAGCTTCGTACGGATCGACTAAAGAAAGGGGAGTGCTTAAATGAATTTAAACATTGACGCCGGAAAAGGCGGAAAGAAGCAAAAGATTCAGGTTGATGCCCCCGGTAAAAAGAGAAAGCGCAGTGCTTCCCTGGACGTGAGGAAGGCGAGAGCGGGATGGTTCTTCGTTCTCCCCTTCATCCTCGGCTTCCTTCTCATTTACATTCCGATTATCTTTGACTCCATCAAGTACAGCTTCAACGAAATCGACATCCTTGTGGGCGGCGGTTACGAGCTTACTTTCGTCGGCTGGAAGAACTATTCCGACGCGCTCCTCGTGGATACGTCCTACGTGACCACGCTGGTGTCCGGTCTGAAGCAGCTCATCCTTGACATCCCCTCCATCGTCCTGTTCTCGCTGTTCGTCGCAATCATTCTGAACCAGAAGATTGCCGGCCGCGCAGCATTCCGTGCAATCTTCTTCATCCCCGTCATCCTGACGACCGGTCTGATCAGCGACATTGATAAGGCCAACACGCTGTCCTCCTACATGGAAAGCTCCAGCGGTATCGACGATGGTTCCGGTCAGGAATCCACCGCGACGGAAATCATTTCCGTCATGGATGTCGAGCGTCTGTTTGACAACATGATGATCGGTACGGAAATCGTGGAATATGTTGTCAGCATGGTAAACAACATCTTCAACATTGTCAACCGCTGCGGTGTACAGATGCTGATCTTCCTCTCCGGTCTTCAGTCCATCTCTCCCGCGATTTACGAATCCTGCTCCATCGACGGCGCGTCCGGATGGGAAACCTTCTGGAAAATCACCCTGCCGATGGTCAGCCCGATGATTCTCGTCAACACGGTTTATACCATCATCGACGCGTTTACCTCGGCCGACAACCAGGTTATGGCTTACATTTCCACCGTATATGAAAAGGCAGACGGCAACGTTCTCAGTTCCGCAATGTCCTGGATGTACTTCTTGATCGTCATCCTGATCATTGCCGCAGTAGCCGGAATTCTGAGCTCGTTCGTCTTCTACCAGAGAAGAGACTAAGAAAGGAGGTACTGAAGAATGAATAAAGCTGCACCCGCTCCTACGGTCAAAAAAGAGACCAAAAACACCATCAAGGTTGACTTTGAGCGTACTCCGCTTCTGGAAAGACTGAAGGCGAAGCTCATTAACCTGTACACGGTAAAACGTGTCGTATGGTACCTGTTCCGGTTCCTGCTTCTGCTCGGTATCTCTTACGTTATCCTGTATCCGTTCTACTCGAAGATCGCATCTTCCTTCATGGCGCCGGAGGATTTCGTTGACGTTACCGTGCGACTGATTCCGAAGCACCCGACACTGGGAACCTACAAGGCGATCATCGCGGACAACAATTATCTGGAAGCATTGCTGAACACGTTCATTCTGTCGCTGGCCTGCGGTCTCATTCAGACCTTCATCTGCTGTCTGATCGGCTACGGCTTTGCGAAGTTCAAGTTCAAGGGCAACAACATTCTGTTCCTCTGCGTGCTGTTCACGATGGTTGTTCCGCACACCACGCTTCAGCTTTCGCTGTTCATGAAGTTCCGCTACTTTGACATTCTCGGTATTGTCAAGCTGCTCGGCGGTGGTGTCATCGACGCACTGAATGTGACAGGCGGTGTCACCTCCATCAACTTCATCAATACGAACTGGCCGCTGTACATCCTGTCCATCACGGGTCTGGCGTACAAGAACGGTCTGTACATCTTCCTGATGCGTCAGTTCTACCGTGGTATTCCGGATGAACTGGAAGAATCCGCTTACCTTGACGGTTCGGGCGTATTCCGCACCTTCTTCAGCATCATCATCCCGCTTTCGATGACGATGATGATTACGGTCTTCATGTTCGCGTTCTGCTGGCAGTGGACGGATAACTTCTACACCGAGCTGTTCTACACGACGGCTGGTGCGAAGCTCCTTCCTGACATCATCAAGATTCCGAAGTCGCTCGACACGAACTATGCCGGTCAGGCGCTCTACACCGCCGCAATCAACAATACGTGCGGTATCCTGATCATGGCTCCGCTGATTGTACTGTATCTCTTTGGCCAAAGATACATTGTACAGGGTATTGAACGTTCCGGTATTACAGGCTAAACAAAAAAGTCCAGGGGGTACTTGCAAAGTACCCCCTGTATTTTTTCGGCTGCATGGGATGAACATTTCTATCTTTAGCGTGACTACACCCTTCTCAAAAATTCTCAAATAAATAAAAGAACAAGGTGCCGTGCAAATCCAACAATAAATCTGCACAGCACCTTCTTCTTTCTCCAGTTTAACGTTTTAAAGGGGCGCAGCGAATCTCCATTGTTCCAACAAAAGTTTCCCCGCGCATCCCATTCCCCTCATGTTCATTAAATCCCGGCGGAGAGAAGCTCCACATACTCTTCCAGACACATCCCGGCATCGTGGATTTTTTTTGCATGGTAGCGGCCGACAAAACGGTAGTGCCACGGTTCAAACTGTATGGTTGTGATTTCGGTTTTGTCTGCGGGAAAACGGAGGATGAAGCCGAATTTCCACGCATTTTCGGAGAGCCACGCATATTCGGGCGTGTACGCAAAGTCCGTGCTGAACGTGCCGAGCGTATCCATATCGACGGCGAGACCGGTGTGATGCTCGCTCGTTCCGGGGCGGGTCGAGTAGGTCAGAACGATTTTTTCGGCCTCTTCACGCGTGAGCGAGGGATTTTTGGCCAGCTCATTCTGCGTGTATCGCTCGAACAGAACGGACTGATACTCGATGGAACGGTAGCCGCTGTAGACTTCCATGCCGTCAAAGCCCGCTGCCTTCATTTCGAGAAAGAGAGCCTCCAGTGCGCGAGCGGCGGAAAGCCGCAGCGTCTGTGTGCTTCGCGCTGCGGCTGTGTAAATGCAGTCCACAAGATCGTTTGGCAGCTCGCTTTCCTCAATGAGGTGCGTCGGGTTCACGAGGCGCAGATAAGCATCACGGTCTGCGGGTTCCATGTAAGGTTCATATTCCGTAAGGTCGGTCTGAAAATTCAATTCATCCATGGTGTACGGCAGCTCGTCTTCCTCCGCAGGGGCGGAAACGGGCTTGTCTTCCGGCAGAGTGAGAAGATCATCCGTTTGGGAGGATTCGTCCGTTTCTTCCGCAGGGGCGGAAACGGGCTTGTCTTCCGGCAGGGTGAGAAGGTCATCCGTTTGGGAGGATTCGTCCGTTTCCTCCGCAGGGGCGGAAACGGGCTTCTCTTCCGGCAGGGTGAGAAGGTCATCCGTTTCGGAGGACTCGTCCGTTTCCTCCGCCGTGGAATCCTCCGGCAGCGGATCCAGCGCATCGATATCCTTCAGCTTGAACGATACGGGAAGATAAACCGTCACGTCTTCCGTGGAGTTTTCTTCGTCCACGATGCGTGAAATGCTCACCACACCCTTTTTTTCGTTGTACTGGAGGGACAGATTGTTCATATACTCTGTCACGAACGATGCGGAGACCCAGACCTCCGTCCCGCGGATGCGGTTCGGGATGTCCAGACGGACGGTCTGACCGTTGATGTCGGCCTGCTGGCTGTCGATGTAGAAGCAGATGACTTCCTCATTTCCGAGACCGCCGGAGGTTTCCGGAACGGTGTCAGACATGGGAAGGATGAATTTCATCGCCTGCGCGGTCCCGCTCTCCATCATGCCGAGGTAGTCCGCGATGTCGTTGAAGCAGACGGAAACGGTGCCGTCCGCGAGGGCCTCCTCAACGGGCGTCCGGCGCGTTTCCCGTCCGCCGCAGGTGTAGGTGATTTTGCCGGACGTATCCGGCTCATCCGGCGTACGCTGGAAGAAGAAAAGGAATAGAAGACCGGTCAGCAGGCAGAGAATCAGGAGAATAACAGCGAAGACCAACAGGCGTCCGCCGAGAATCCGCAGGCCTTCGCGGATGCGGCGCTCCCGTTCGGCTTTCTGACGCTGCTTTTCCCGCCGTTCCCGGTCCCGCTGCGCCTGACGCCGTGCTTCCGCCTGCTTTCGTTCCACTTCCTGCCGGCGGCGCAGGTACGCAGGATCCGGCGGCGGGTACTGGGCATATGGATTTCCATAGGGATTCTGGCTGTGCGGCGGCTGAGGGGTGCCTTGGCTGTACGGATTCCTGCTCTGGTTTTGAGGGGAATTTTGGTTTGGGTACGGATTTTGCCGCGGTCTTTGGCCGGAAGACGGATTCGGACGGCGGTTCGGGTTGCGATTGTCGTTCATACCGGACCTCACTTGGTTTCAATCATCATAAAAAAGGGGCTTTCGGACGAATTGAGCATCCGGAACTGCGAAACGCTGTACCGGAAACGGGAGAGCGTGGCGAGGTACTGCTCCAGCTCGCGTCCTTCCGCGGCACCTTCGGGATGTCCGGGGTAGACGGCAACAAGGAGGATGGCGTTTTCGCCGAGCATGCCGATGGCGTTTCGGACCGCGGGCAGGGTTGTGGAACGCTGCGTGGTGAGCTGTTTGTTGCCGGCGCCGGGGAGGTACCCGAGGTTGAACATGCCGGCCTTGATTTTCCCGTCGACGAACTCACCCGCGCGGTCGTGGGAAGCGCAGATGAGCCGCCAGTTGTCCGGACATCCGTTTTTTCGCAGGTTCTGCTCCGTGGAGGTGAGCGCCTTTTCCTGGATGTCGAAGGCGGTCACGCGCCCCCGCGGCCCGACGGTTTTGGAAAGGAACACCGTATCGTAACCGTTCCCCATTGTGAAGTCGACGGCCGCATCCCCTTCGCCCAGGTGCGCAAGAATAAACTTTTTCTGCA
>JBJFGC010000201.1:0-3472 GCA_051892315.1 Eubacteriales bacterium | reverse complement strand
CCAGAAGCTGCTCACGGGAAAAAATAATGTTGGGAGCCGACAGCAGTTTGAACAGCAGCAGAAATTCCTTTTTGGTAAGCTCTATCCTCTGCCCGTTGATAAGAACCGTATTCGTGTTATAGTTGAGTTCCGTATGAGGCAGGACGATTTTGTTTTCCGAAACCGCGTTGTACCGCCGCAGCAAAGCCTTTACCCGCAGGACAAGCTCTTTCAGCGCGAAGGGCTTCACCAGATAATCATCGGCTCCAGCGTTGAAGCCTTTTTCCTTATCGTCGATGGTTTCCAGTGCCGTCAGCATCAGAATCGGGATCTCGGACGATATTTTCCGGATTTCCGCTGTCAGCTTATTCCCGTCCATATACGGCATCATGATATCTGTAATGACAAGATCGAACCGCTCCGCACAGAATTTGTCGTATGCATTTTTTCCGTCCGCGGCAGACACAACCGTATAACCGGCGTTCTGCAGAGATTTTGACAGCGCGTTTTGCAGGTTGGTGTCATCCTCGGCAAGCAAAATATGAAACATGTCCGGTACCCTTTCTTTGATATTTCAGCAAATGCTGTGTAACATTCTCATTTTGCCGGATCCAATCGAATGGTCACGTTCAGCGCGTGCTCTACGTCCGCCGCCTGACGGATCGCCGCCTCCAGTTCGGTCAGAGGGTATTCGTGTGTGATCATTTTTTCAAGCTCCCACCGGCCGCTTTTCATGATCGCCATGACGTCCCGCACATCCTCCGGCATATACCCGCCCGAACCGATGATGCTTTTCTGGGAATAGGTCAGGTGCAGCATATCGAGATTCCGCATGGCCTTGTTGACCGCGACGGAAACATAGCGGCTTTCAATTTTACCGTGCTCCATAAAGGAGTCAAAGACGGATTCCGCACCGGCTGCGTCGAGGAAGATATCCGCATTCGCCGTTTTGCCTTTCAGGGAAGGGGCTGTGCCAAAAAGCTCGGATGCTTTTGTGATAAAGTCCTCCGTTCCCGTGCGGCATACCGCAAAGCCCAGCTCTTTTGCAATGTCCAGACGGAAATCGGAGTAGTCGCAGATCATCACCTGTTCCAGCCCGAAATAGTTCAGCGCGACAGCAGCCGAAAGTCCGATGGTGCCGCATCCGAACACGACGGCAGTTTCTCCCGGCTTGGGGTTCGACCTTCTTACGGCACGGCATCCCACGGTGAAGGGTTCTATCAGGCAGGCAAGCCGGTCGGGAATGGATTCATCCACCGCATAAAGCGAGTGATTGCGCTTGGCGTCCGGCACCAGTATGTACTCCGAAAATCCGCCGATGGTTCCGGCACGTCGGGTGTCGCCCTTGGCAAGCAGTGGGTAGGGATAGACCCGCTCACCGACGGTGAAATCCGTCACGTTCGTTCCGACTGCCGCAATGCGGGAAACGGTTTCATGCCCGAACTCGCCGCCGATGTCAATGCGGTGCCCGGTCCCCGGACCGTGATGGAACACGGCAACATCGGTTCCGCAGATGCTGGAGTACAGATTCTGAAGGATTACGTCATTGTCGCCGCATACCGGCATGGGAAGGTCGCGGATTTCGATTTGTTCTTTTCCTGAATAGATTGCTGCTTTCATTTGTACGCACCTCTGCAATGGATTTGTTTTTATTATACCATGCAAATGTTAAAGTAGTTTTAAAGTTTACGGGATTTTCAACTTTCAACGACCGGTTCGAACTATGCAGAAAAATGGTTAATAAATTTTTACAGAAAAATCACAAAAAATTACAATATAAAGTCGAATGCAATCTTTATTATATAAGAGACTTTGCAGTGACTTTGTTTTTCACGCAAGCGCAGCGGGATTTCCGGGAGCAAAGCATGAGACCGGGAGGCTGTTCCAAACCGCCCGTCCACAGGGCCGTGCCCGTCCACAGGTCCGTACCATCCATAGGTCCGCAGAAGGAAGTCTTGCTGCCGCGCTGCTTATCCCGGAAGACACTTTATGCCGCTTGCTGTTCCTCCCAGCTCATCGTAAAGAGGAGCGGCCTGTGGAACAGCAGGGCATGACGATAAAAACTTTCTCTGATGGAGGAAATGATTATGACATCCTACGAACGCGTAGCATCCGCTCTGTCTCATAAGGAGGCGGATCGTGTTCCGGTATATCCGATTCTCAGCGGGATCAACCGGAAGCTCATAGGAGCAAACTATCCTGACTGGTCTCAGGACGCCGAGCTTTGTGCAAAAGGTTTTTTAAAAACTGCGGAAGAATTTGACATTGACTGTCTCGTCACGCTCATCGACCTTTCCGTTGAGTGCGATGCCTGGGGACAGAAAATCATTTATCCCGAAAATGAAGCGGCACGTCCCGATTACGACAACCGCATCATCGAGGAGATTGAAGATTACGACAAAATCGAAAAGGTCGATTATCGCCAGAGCAAGCGTATGATGATGCATATTGACGTATGCAGGCGCCTTGTCGCGGAAAAAAAGGGACAGATGCCGATTGTAGCGTTTGTATTCGGCCCGCTTGGCGTGCTTTCCATGATGCGCGGACAGCAGGATATGTACATGGATTTGTACGACGAACCGGAGCTGGTACAGAAGGCGACCTGGAAGGTGGCGGAGACGCTGGCGGATTATGTGGCGGCTCTTTGCGATACCGGCGTGGATGCCATCATGTTTGACACGCTCTTTGCCAGCGGTTCGATCATGAGCAAGCAGATGTGGAAGGAAATGGAAGCTGAACCGATGCGGATGCTTGCACAGGTCGTCCGCGATCACGGCTGCATGAATATGATTCACAACTGCGGTCAGCGCATCTACTTTGATGTACAGATCGAAGCGATCGATCCCGTGGCGATTTCTTTCCTGTATCCGCCGGACGACTGCACGGATTTTGCGGACTGCAAGAAAAAATACGGCGATCAAGTTACCCTGATCGGATGTGTGACTCCCGCCAACGCTGTTATCGGGACAGATGAGGAGTGGGATCGGCAGTGCCGGGATCAGATTCACGCAATGGCAGCGGGCGGCGGCTTTATGCTGGCTACCGGATGCGAATATCCCGCCAACGCTTCCTTTGACCGGGCGCGCCGGATGATTGAAATTGCGAAAACCGATGGAGTTTACGGCAAATGACAAAGCTCGATGTCATAACCGGCTTTCTGGGGGCGGGAAAAACGACGTTTCTGACCCGCTATACCGCCTGGCTTGCCGGGCAGGGAATTCGCTATGCCGTGATTGAGAACGAATTCGGACGAGCCGGTGTGGATGCTGCGCTGCTTGAACAGAGGGGCGCGCGGGTACTGGAAATCTCGGGCGGATGTGTCTGCTGTACCCTCAAGGTCGGACTGCACGATATGCTCCATGCGCTGTGCGGGGAAGTCGACCGGATTCTTCTGGAACCGTCCGGCTTATTTTGCGGAGATGATCTGCTGGATATCGTGAACAGCCCCGATATGAGCATCGAACCGGGGTTTTGGCTCGGCATTGTCGATCCT
>JBJFGC010000200.1:0-3499 GCA_051892315.1 Eubacteriales bacterium | reverse complement strand
GGCGTTTTTGTGAAAACACTTCAGCTGAACCCGGAGGAAGGAAGCGCATACCTCGCGGTGGAAACCACCGCAGCAGCCGAAAAATCGAAAACGGCAGAACTGAACCTTGCCATTACCCGCGACGGTACGCCCGTTAGCTCCATTACCCGCCGCGTCTGGCTCGAAAAGGGAGAGAATACTTTCCCCATCAAAACTATGCTGCATGGCATTACCCCTTGGTCCCCGGAAACTCCCGTGATGTACGACGTGACCGTCACTCTCACGACCGACGCGTGCTGCGACTGCGAAACGGTTTCCTTTGGCATTCGTACCGTCGCCAACGACCCGGTACGCGGTTTCCTCCTCAACGGAAAACCGCTCAAGCTCTATGGAACCTGCAACCATCATGATAACGGCATCGTCGGCGCAGCCTCGTTCCGCTCGGCGGAGGAACGTCGTGTCCGCATTCTCCGCGAAAACGGTTTCAATGCGATCCGGACTGCCCATAATCCCCCCTCCAGTGTTCTGCTCGATGTCTGTGACCGGATGGGAATGCTGGTGATCGACGAATTGTTCGATGCGTGGCGGATCGGAAAAAAGGAGTTTGATTATCATATCTGGTTTGAGGAAAATTTCCTCAAGGATGCTTCCATCACGGTCCGGCGGGACCGGAATCACCCATCTGTGGTTCTGTGGTCAACCGGAAACGAAATTCCGGAGAAAAACGGTGTGTCGAATGGTTATCGTACCGCCGGTGCTATCGCACGTGTCATCCGTTCTCTGGACGACACACGCTTGGTTACTCATGCCCTGTGTACGTTCTGGGACAATCCGGAGTATGCCCGCCGGGATGATGAGACCCGGGATTATCCGGCGGACCGTCTCGACTTCTTCTCGGAAAAAACAAGCTGCGTTGCAGATCTTCTCGATGTTGTCGGCTATAACTATCTGCTTTTCCGCCTGGAGAAGGACTTTGTCCGCTTTCCCGACCGTCTGGTGGCCATGACGGAGTCGTTCCCGATGGACGCCGTGGCTGTGAAACGTGCCATGGACCGGTATCCACGCTTCATCGGCGAGTTTGTCTGGACCGGCTGGGATTACTTCGGAGAAACCGGCATCGGCCATACGGAGGACGGCGAAGGAGAGACCTGGGGCCTGACCTCTTATCCCGAGCACACGGCGAACTGCGGCGACTTCGATATCTGCGGCTTCAAAAATCCTCAGTCCTATTATCGGGACGCGGCATGGAAGAAGGGAAGTGTTCGCATTCTCGCAGGAAGTCCAGCGGACTTCGAGCGGAAATACAAGATTTCTGCGTGGGGCTTCTGGCGTGTCGGACGGAGCTGGAATTTTGACCGGCAGACGGAGGGTTTCCCTGCAACGGTGTACGTCTTTACCATGGCGGACGAATGTGAGCTGTGGCAGGACGGTGTCTCGCTTGGCAGAAAAAAGCCGGACGAACGCGGTGTCGCGGCGTATACTGTCCCGTATCATCCGGGCAAGCTGGAGGCGGCCGCATATGAAAAGGGAGAGCCTTGCGGACGGGATGTGCTGGAAAGCGCAGGAGAGGCCGTTTCCCTGGAAATTTTTCCGGACTGTACCGGAGAAACGGGAAAAGCCGATCTTCTGTACGCGGAAATCTGTCTTGTTGACGCCAAGGGAAGACGTGCGGCTGGTTCGGAAGGAACGATTCTCGTGACAGCTGACGGCGCCGTAGTTCTCGGGACGGGCAGCGGTGACGGGAAATCCGAACATGATTACACGTCGAACGAATGCGAAACCCACCACGGACGGATGCTGGCCGCGCTTCTGCCGGACGAGAACGTCCGGAGCGTCACCCTTCGTGCCGTGTGGAAAAACGGCACGGGCGATGTGACAAAAACCTGTGAAATTACGAGATAAACGGAGAAACGATGGGAAAAACAAACGTACTTCGCCTTCTGGAAACTGCTGGAATCCCCTTTGAATGTTCTTCCTATGAGGTGGATGAAAACGATTTATCCGGCGTTCACGCGGCGTCTGTTCTTGGGATTGACCCGGACGGTATGTTCAAAACGCTGGTCTGCCGCGATGACCGGGGCGGTCACGAGGTCTTCTGCATCCCCGTGGCGGAGGAGTTGGATTTGAAAAAATGCGCGGTCGCGGCAGGTGTCAAGCGGGTTGAAATGATTCACGTGAAGGAGCTTTTGCCTCTGACAGGATACATGCGCGGCGGCTGTTCACCGGTTGGAATGAAGAAAAAATTCCCGACCTACCTTCATGAAACCGCCATTCTGTTTGACGAGATTTACGTCAGCGCGGGACAGCGCGGACTGCAGATGAAGGTGAATCCGGAAAAGCTGGCGGCATACCTTGAGGCCGCATTTGCGGATCTGACCAAAGGATAAAGCAAAAGGGAGAACGAAGAAGGAGAGCATTCTGAGTAAGAATCGGATGGAGGCAAGAGACAGCGATGAAAAACAAAATCAAGGCATATCTGAAAAAATATTTTATTGACGCGATGGGAGCGATGGCGCTTGGTTTGTTCGCGTCGCTTCTGATCGGTACGATCTTCAACACCATCGGTAAGTACACCGGCTTGGAATTTTTTACGGAAATCAACAAAATGGCGTCTGCGTCGTCCGGCATGGCGATTGGCGTAGCGATTGCGTACACGTTGCAGGCGCATCCGCTTGTCATTTTTTCCTGCGCGACGGTCGGCTACGCCGGTTATTCCCTCGGAACCGTCATCGGTGACGCGAACATTACCGCCGGTCCGGCGGGGGCGTTCTTCGCCGTTCTTGTGGCGTGTGAAATCGGTATGCTGGTCTCCAAAAAAACAAAGGTTGATATTCTCGTTACGCCGACTGTGACGATCCTCGCGGGTTATTTCACCGCACGTCTGATCAGTCCGGCGGTGGCCTACCTCATGTTCTACCTTGGTGAGTTCATCAACACGGCGACCGAATATCACCCATTTGTCATGGGTATCATCGTATCGGTGGTCGTGGGCGTCATTCTGACTCTCCCCATTTCCAGTGCAGCCATTTGTGCCATGATTTCCATCAGCGGACTGGCCGGCGGAGCTGCGGCGGTGGGCTGCTGCTGCCAGATGGTGGGCTTTGCTGTATGCAGCTTCCGTGAAAACCGGTGGGGCGGTATTGTTTCCCAGGGGCTCGGCACGTCGATGCTTCAGATGGGCAACATCTGCCGGCGGCCGCAGATCTGGATTCCTCCAACGTTTGCGGCGGCTGTCTGCGGCCCGCTATCGACGCTCGTTTTTCACTTGGAATGTTCGGGTATCTCCGCCGGTATGGGAACGTGTGGACTTGTCGGGCCCATCGGCATCCTGACGGACAGCGGCGCCTCTCCTATGACGTGGATCGGCCTTCTTCTCCTGTGCGTCCTCCTGCCCGGCGCTATCTCCCTTGCGGTATCTGAATTGATGCGCAAGCTCGGATGGATTCACTATGGCGACATGAAGCTGGAGGAATGATTGTAAAGTATTTCGCGGGAGCATTTTGAAAAAACTCTCTCCCCG
>JBJFGC010000199.1:0-3511 GCA_051892315.1 Eubacteriales bacterium | reverse complement strand
TTGAGAAAAAAGACCTTCTTTTTGACACGCTTGCGATGGCCGTCAGCGCAGCGCCGGACGCCGCTCTGGTGACGCTTGGTGCCCTGCACGCCATCCGTCATGACCTCGGCTGCCACACGTCGCTGGGCGTATCCAACATTTCCTTCGGTCTGCCGAACCGGGACGCGGTCAACAGCACCTTCTTTGCGCTGGCTCTGGAAAACGGTCTGTCGGCGGCCATCATGAACCCGTATTCGGGCGATATGATGAAGACGTATTACGCCTATCGCGCGCTCCACGGCATCGACGACCACTGTGCGGACTACATTGAATTTGCGTCAACCTATGTTCCCGCAGAAACAGCAAAGGCGGCAGCCTCCGCGCCTCAGACCGTTGGAACGGCGGAAGACGGCAAATCTGCCCTGCAGAAGGCAATTTCCAAGGGTCTGAAGGAGCAGGCGGCCTCGCTCACCGCCGAACTTCTGAAAACAGCCGCCGCGCCGATGGACATCGTGCAGAACGAAATCATTCCCGCACTCGACCTTGTGGGCCGAGGTTTTGAAGCAAAAACGGTTTATCTGCCCCAGCTTCTGATGAGCGCGGAGGCGGCCAAGGGCGCGTTTGAGCAGATCAAAACGTTCATGCTGACGGGTACCGACAAAGCGGGCGCCACGGCCAAATGCGCGTTTGTCCTGGCAACCGTTCATGGGGACATACACGATATCGGCAAGAACATCGTAAAACTGCTGCTGGAAAACTACGGCTTCGCGGTCTGCGACCTCGGACGCGACGTCGCGCCGGAAATCATCGTGGACGCCGTCTGCCGCCTGCATGCGCCGCTGGCGGGACTGTCCGCGCTGATGACGACAACCGTTCCGGCAATGGCGGAAACCATCGTCCAGCTGCGCAGGGCAGCACCGTGGTGCAAAATCGTGGTCGGCGGTGCAGTTCTGACGCAGGAATACGCAGACCGCATCGGCGCAGACAAGTATGCCCGTGACGCGATGGAAACGGTGCGCTACGCGGAAGAAATTGACCGGTCGCTCCGTAAATAGGGCAAGAGTGATGAGGGACATCAGCCTGTAAGTGCCTGCATGATAGCATGGAGCTCGGAGTTTGTTTATCCCTTTTCAACGATCTGAGGGGGACGTGAGGATAAAATTCACAAACAATTCACACAATTGCCCCCTCTCCCCACCATTTTGTTCTTGAGAAAGAGAAGAAAAGGGTATATACTTTACAAGTACATAGAAGTACAGGTTCGAGAAGACGTCCCCCTGCTTTCCCAAAATACAGGGAGGAAACGCGCATTCCATCGAACTCAAGTTATCTGAAAAAGGAGAAAAGGTATGAAAAAATACGTATGCGACGTATGCGGCTGGGAATACGATGAGGAAAAGGGCGACCCTGAAAACGGAATTGCCCCCGGCACCAAATTTGAAGATCTTCCGGAAGATTTTGAATGCCCGCTCTGCGGTGTAGGCAAAGACAATTTCAGCGAAGAAGAATAAGAAACGGGAGAAACCAAACAATGAAAGAAAATTATCTGGTATGCAAATGCAAAAAGGTAAGCTATTCGGATATTGCCGACGCGCTGGAATCGCACAAGCAGCTTGAGGATGTTCTGACCTTATTCGAGGATGTCAAAAAGGTCACCCACTGCTCGACCGGATGCGGCGGCTGTCATGACAAGGTTCTGGACGTTATTTCCGAAATCATGATGGGCCATACAAAGTAAGAAAGCCAGCGCGGCTTCTTCCGGAGATACCTCCTTTGGGAAAGGTACCTCCGGACTTTTTTCGCAATTTCCGCTGCGATTTAACAATTTATTTACATGATATGTTGAATTTTCAACATACTTTTTGACGGAAAAACGATATAATTTTAAAAAAATTCACTCGACATCAACAAGGAGATGCTGTAAATGACAATTACAAACGACATTCGGTACGTTGGCGTCAACGACCATTCCATTGACCTGTTTGAAGGTCAGTACACGGTAAAGAACGGAATGGCGTACAATTCGTATGTCATTCTGGACGACAAAATCGCCGTTATGGATACCGTGGACGCGCGTTTTACCCATGAATGGCTTGACAACATCGAAAACACGCTCAACGGAAAAAAGCCGGATTACCTGATTATCCAGCACATGGAGCCGGATCACTCCGCCAACATCGCCAACTTCATGAAACTCTACACGGACACCATCCTTGTTTCCAGCGCAAAGGCGTTTGCGATGATGGGCCAGTTCTTCGGTACCGAATACGAAGACCGCCGTGTCGTAGTGGGCGATGGTGATACTCTCTCCCTCGGACGCCACACTCTGACGTTTGTGACCGCACCGATGGTGCACTGGCCGGAAGTGATTGTGACCTACGATTCCACCGACAAGGTTCTCTTTTCCGCAGACGGCTTCGGCAAATTCGGCGCGCTCGACGTCGAAGAAGACTGGGCATGCGAGGCCCGACGGTACTACATCGGCATCGTCGGCAAGTACGGCACGCAGGTGCAGAATCTGCTGAAAAAAGCGTCCGGACTGGATCTTTCCATCATCTGTCCGCTGCATGGTCCCGTTCTGAAAGAAAATCTTGGGTATTATCTGAATCTCTACAACACCTGGTCCTCTTATGCGGTTGAGAGCGAGGGGATTGTGATTGCCTATACATCGGTGTACGGCGGTACGCGGAAGGCAGTTCTTTCCCTGGCGGAAAAGCTGAACACCCGCGGCTGTCCGAAGGTAATTGTTCACGATCTGGCGCGCTGCGATATGGCCGAGGCGGTAGCCGACGCATTCCGCTACAGCAAGCTTGTCCTTGCCACGACGACCTACAACGCGGAAATCTTCCCGTTCATGCGGGATTTCATTGATCACCTGACCGAACGAAACTTCCAGAACCGCACAGTCGCGTTGATGGAAAACGGCTCGTGGGCGCCTCTCGCGGCCAAGGTGATGCGCAAGATGCTTGAAAACTCGAAAAAAATCACCTATACCGATACCACCGTCACCATCAAGTCCGCGCTGAACGAAGCCAGCGCCGCGCAGCTGGATTCCCTCGCCGACGAGCTCTGCCGCGACTACATCGCTCAGCACAGCGAAACCGCCGACAAGAACGACCTCACCGCGCTGTTCAACATTGGCTACGGTCTGTATGTGGTAACGTCCAACGACGGCAAAAAGGACAACGGTCTGATCGTGAATACCGTGACACAGGTGACCAACACGCCGAACCGCATTGCCGTGACCATCAACAAGGAAAACTACTCGCACCACATCATCCGGCAAAGCGGCATCATGAACATCAACTGCCTGTCAACCGACGCGCCGTTCTCGGTCTTCGAAGCGTTTGGCTTCCGCAGCGGCCGCAATACGGATAAGTTCGCAGGCTGCGAGCCGCTCCGTTCGGACAACGGCCTGATCTTCCTGCCGCGCTACATCAACTCCTTCCTGTCGCTGAAGGTGGAGCAGTACGTGGATCTGGATACGCACGGCATGTTCATCTGCAGCATCACCGAAGCGCGTGTCATTTCC
>JBJFGC010000198.1:0-3529 GCA_051892315.1 Eubacteriales bacterium | reverse complement strand
ACAGCCAGCGGACGCAGGGTCTGACGGTCAAAGAGGACGTTGCTTGCCTTGGTGTCGTTGTGGGTCACACGGACGGGAAACTCGTGACGGCCGTAACGGTCGCAAAGCTGGCACGCAGCATCGGCAAACGCACGGATTTTCTCCAACTCTGCAGCGGTTCCGGCCGCACGCCCCACCGGATCCCTCTCTGCGTCGTCAAACAAGGTGTCAAGCCGCCGGCGGGTGTTGTGGAAATCCGCAATCGTCTCATACAGGACGGAGCCGTCGAAGTCCGAAAGCTGGAGCTGAAACTCACCGAACGCCTCACCGGCTGCACGGATAATGTCGGGGCGGTCGCACACATCGAACGTCACAGAGTCAATAAAGTTCATGATGCGCCAGAAACTGCCGTCCTGTCTGCAGATATAATTCGCGCCGGAGGGAGTATGGTAAAAGCAAAGCGTCGGCCGGCCGACGCTTTTTTCCCGGATATGCGAAGTCACGCGCTCAATGTTTGCCATGATCTCCTCCGGCCGCCGGAAAACGTACGTATTCACTCGCTGGAAAATGTAGACTTCTTTCCCTCCGTCGTCCGTTTTGTACGTCACCCGATACGTCTCGTTGATGTTGCCGTTCTTCACAATTTCGTACCCGGAAAGCGTCCCTTTCAGACCAAACGCCTTCCCGATTTCGGTGAGGTCCTCGCGCATATTCTTCTCCTTCTCAATGGAAAACTCGGCCGAAACGTTTTCAGCCTCTATCACTCTATCAGTTTATGCGGGAGGATGAAAAGAGATGATGAGAAACCTTCCATAAAATTACAGACAAAGTTGGATGCAGCTCTTAGCGTCTGCACCCAACTTTGTTTTATGCAAAATTTTTCCTTATCCTATCATATTGCTGTACCCCATCAGGAACTCATCAACCTCACAGGCGCAGGCACGGCCTTCGGAGATGGCCCAGACGACGAGAGACTGGCCGCGGCGTGCGTCGCCTGCGGCGAAGACCTTGGGTACACCGGTTGCGTAACGGTCCGTCTGGGTTTCGAGACAGCCGCGCGCGGTTTTTGTTACGCCGAACGCATCCGCGACGTAGCTTTGGCAGCCGACAAAACCGGCCGCAATCAGCAGAAGTTCACATGGCATGACCGTTTCGCTTCCGGGGATTTCCTCCATTTTCAAGCGGCCGGTGACTTCGTCACGGACCGAACGGAGACGAACGGTCCGAACCGCGTTGAGATTTCCGTTTTCGTCGGAGAGAAGCTCGCGGACCGTCGTTTCGTAGATGCGCGGGTCGGAACCGAAGACCGCGATGGCTTCCTCCTGCCCGTAGTCGGTCTTGCAGACCTTCGGCCACTGCGGCCACGGATTGTCCGCCGCACGCACGTCCGGCTGCTTCGGCATCATTTCCAGCTGGAAGACTGACTTACAGCCCTGACGGATGCATGTTCCCACACAGTCGTTGCCGGTATCACCGCCGCCGACGATGAGAACGTTCTTCCCTTCCGCAGACACCGGTGCCGTACCGCCGCTCATAAGAGAACGGGTCACGTCGGAGAGAAAATCTACGGCAAAATAGACACCCGAGGCATCGCGGCCGGGGACGTTCAGGTCCCGCGGGGTTTTGGAGCCGCAGCACAGGAGAACCGCATCATAGTCCGCGAGAATTTCGTCTGCCGGAACGGACACGCCCACATCACAGCCGCAGCGGAATTCAATGCCCTCCGCTTCCATCAGACGGACGCGCCGCTCCACGATGCTCTTGTCCAGCTTCATGTTCGGAATCCCATACATCAGCAGCCCGCCCGGACGCTCGTCCCGTTCAAAGACCGTCACGTTGTGTCCCCGCTGGTTCAGGCGGTCGGCGGCGGCCAGTCCCGCGGGACCCGAACCGATCACCGCCACCCGTTTTCCGCTCCGGACGGAGGGAATCCGAGGCGTCATCCAGCCGTTGGCGTAGCCGTTTTCGATGATGAACAGCTCGTTTTCCCGCACCGTGACCGGCGAACCGTGAAGGCCGCAGGTACACGCCGCTTCGCAGAGCGCCGGGCAGACGCGTCCGGTAAATTCCGGAAAATTGTTGGTCTTGAGGAGGCGGGCCAGAGCCTGACGGTCGTTTCCGCCCCAGATTTCGTCGTTCCACTCGGGAATGAGGTTATGCAGGGGACAGCCGCTGACCATGCCGCCAAACGCAACCCCTGACTGACAGAAGGGAATGCCGCAGTTCATGCACCGTGCGCCCTGTGTCCGGCGCTTCGGAAGGTCAAGCTGCGGATGAAATTCCGAAAAGCTGCGGATTCGCTCGAGCGGCTCGACGGTGCGGTTTCCCTCTCTGCTGTATTCTAAAAATCCGGTTGGTTTTCCCATAATTCACTGTTCCTTTCGGTATTTCTTACGCCTTCTGGCATTCGTAAAAGGCCTCGAGTACCGCCTGCTCGTGGGCGATGCCCTTTTCTTCGTATTTTCCAATCGCGGAAATCATCCGCTGGTAATCATTCGGAATAATTTTCTTGAACTGCGGCAGATAATCCTCAAAGGAAGCGAGGATCTTCTTTCCGAACGCGGAACCGGTCGCCGTCACGTGCGCTTCAATCATGGAGCGCAGCTCGTCAATGTCATACTTTTCCGTGACGGCAGTCATCGTGACCATCTGCTTGTTGAGTTTTAAGTAAAAATCGTGATGCTCATCGAGAACGTAGGCAATACCGCCGCTCATGCCCGCCGCAAAGTTTTTGCCTGCGGGACCGAGGACTGCCACACGGCCGCCGGTCATGTATTCGCAGCCGTGGTCGCCGCAGCCTTCAACGACGGCAGACGCACCGGAATTGCGGACGCAGAAACGTTCGCCGGCCACACCGCTGATGTAAGCCTCACCGCCGGTCGCACCGTAAAGCGCAACGTTGCCGATGATAATGTTGTCGTGCGCGTCAAACGCGGCGGACGCGTCGGGCGCGACGGTCAGCTTACCGCCGGACAGTCCCTTGCCAAAGTAATCGTTGCAGTCGCCGGTGAGCTTAAGGGTCAGCCCCTTCGGGAGAAACGCGCCGAACGACTGACCGCCGCCGCCGTGACAATGCACCACGTAGGTGTCGTCCGCGAGGTCTTTTCCGAAGCGGCGGGTGATTTCGGAACCGAGGATGGTGCCGAACGTACGGTTGACACTGGAGACCTCCACCGTCATCTCATGCGGCTTGCGCTTCCTGAAGAACGGTTCAAATTCGGGGAGAAGACGGCTCTCGTCCAGAGTCTTCGCAAGCTCAAAATCGTAGAGATTGCTGGGATCGAAATGGACGTTCGCCGATGTGCCGAGAACGGCGTCAAGATCGATGGTTCCCGCACGTTCCGTAATCCGCTTGTCGCGCGGACGAAGCAAATCGGTGCGTCCGACCAGTTCGTTGACGCTGCGGACACCGAGCTTTGCCATGATTTCGCGCATTTCTTCCGCGATAAACAGCATGAAATTCATTACGTATTCCGGTTTGCCGCAGAAACGCTTGCGAAGCTCCGGATTCTGCGTCGCAACGCCGACCGGACAGGTATCCAGATTACAT
>JBJFGC010000197.1:0-3529 GCA_051892315.1 Eubacteriales bacterium | reverse complement strand
TTTCCTCAAAAGGTCCCTTAGGCGGGGTCTGGGGCAGAGCCCCAGTAAGACCCCCCCAGCAAACGTCCCCCCAGCAAGAACCCCATCTCACCTTACCAACTCACGTACCACCTCTAAATCCTCGCGGCAGCGGGAACGCATGAGAGCCGCGTGGGAGGCAAGGGAGGCAATAATGGAAGCACGACTTTCCATGATATGACTAACACAAGCAAGAGTAACAGCACCAATGGACGACGATTCGGCGAGATCAACCGCATAGGGCTGACCGAGAGCCTTCATCATGGACGAAACCTTGGGGTCGTAGGCCAGACCAATGACCGGAACCTCCGCGGACGACGCAAAAATAATTGCGTGCAGACGCATCCCAATCACAAACGCCGCCTTCGAGAGAACAGCAATCAGCTCCGGCGCATTCTCCGGCACATACCGTACCGCCGTCCGGCCGGAACGACGGGCGTACTGCTCCTCAAAATACGTGCAGATTTCGCTGTCCTGCACCTCCTGCATGGGAATCACAAACGGAATCAGCCCATACTGACCCGTGATTTCCGCAGAAGCCGCCGCAAGCTCCTCCGCAATCCGCCGTGAGGACTTGTCCGATGCGGACTTGTCCGACACGGACCTGTCCGACGCGGACTTGTCCGTACCCTTCTGTGCCGCCGGGAACGGACGCAGCGAAACCGCGAAAAATCCAGACCCGCCAGACCCGCCAGACCCGCCGGACCCGCCGTCCGCCGTCCAGCGCAGCCGCTCCATCGTCCGCGCCAGACGCCGCTCGTCGTACGGCCGGATCAGAAACGCCGGGTCGGCCGTCACGCGGATTTCCCGCTCCACGCCAAGCCGACGCAGCTCCTCCGCCGAATCCTCGTCCCGCACCGATACCTCCGTGGCGCGTCCGACCACCTTCGCCGTCAGACTCCGGTTCGCCTTGTCCCGCACCGGCCCGATGCCGTTCGCGTAAACGTACGAGGCCACCCCGCCTGCCTCCGCTATTCCGAGAATCCCGGCGTAATACTTCAGACTCCGCCGGCTTGTCGCATCCTGCAGGAGACTGCCGCCGCCCGAAATCAGCAGCTTCGCCCCCCGAATCGTCCGCCAGACCGCGGGAAGGTGAAACCGCGCCACACACCGCAGACCGGTCCGGCGGGCATCCGATCGCGGCCGACGGGTCAGCGCGGCAATTTTCACCCCCGGAATTTCCTCCGCGAGGGTTGACGCAATCACGTCCAGCAGGCTCTCGTCGCCCAGATTCCCGAACCCGTAGTAGCCGCTCACCACCACGTCCGCTTTTCCCCGGAAGGGAACCGGCGCGGCAAGGGCGTCGCGGTACATGCGTTCGTAGTCCTCCGCCATCCGGGCCGCCGTATAGTGTTCCAGAACAAAGGCGCGGTTGAACGCCCCCATGGCCGCAAGCTCCTCCGGCGAACGGTTCAGGCAGTCCGCCAGCCATTCGTAGAGCGTGACGCCGTCCGCGAGGGAAAAGCCGCGGCAGCAGAAATTCGTATCGACCGCGGGTGCGGTTTTTGTTTCGTCGAAAATGCCGAGCGCGCCCTGTCCGCCCGCCACAATGACCGGTTTCGCCGCCGCCATCGCTTCCAGCACGGACCGGGAGACCCCGACGAACACCGTCGCCGCCGCCGCGTATTCGTTGATGTTGGATACCGCGCCCGTCATCGTGACGACATGCCGCCCGACGGTTTCGTTCACCCGGTCGGCCATCGCGCAAAGGGTGTCGAATTCCGTTCCGCCGCCGACGATCAGAAGATCGGTGTCCGGGAAAGCGTCGGCAAGCTTCGGCGCGATTTCCAGAAGACGGTAGGCCGGGTCGGCGCGATCCGCGTCAAGACGGCTGACGTACACAATCCGGCGGCGCTCCTTCGTCAGACCGTGGGAAGCGAGAAGGCCGTCATACGGCACGTCGGGGGAAAACTTTCCCGTATCAATGCCGTTGATGGTAAGATAAATCCGGTCGCGCGGGTAACCGTACTCCCGGACGAGATAGTCCGCAATGTCGTCCGAAACCGCCATGACCCGATCCCCCCAGCGGGAAATGCGCCGCCAGAGGGGGTTCATGGAGAAATTGAGGTGCGCGGTCGTGACGAACCGGAACTTCATCCGGTCGCACAGCAGGCCGCAGATGAACGCAGGAATCCGTGCGTGCGCGTGGACAAGGTCGAACCCGCCGTCCCGGATGAGACGGTACAGGCCGCGGTAAGCGGTCAGCACGGACGCGGGATGCTTGGTATGCAGGGGAAGAGTGACGTGCCGGATGCCGAGGGCGGTCAGCTCATCCGCGTATACGCCGCCGAAGGACGCAAGGGTGATGTCATGGCCGCGCCGGTTCAGCTCCCGGCACAGCTCCAATATATGGGTTTCCGCCCCGCCGATGTTCATCGACATGGTGACCATTAAAATTTTCATGATTTTCTCTTTTTTCCATGGGGACGTTGGAAAAAGCCCCCTGTCACCCCCAGAACTTTGGGGTGGATTGCTTCAAAACCGCACGGGTTCGTGAGGTGCGGTTGGTTACTTTTTCTTATTTTTGTGCGGATTTTTTGGGGAATAATCGTTTTTCGGATGGTTTTTGCGGCCGGTTTTGTTTTCCGCCCGTTTGTCCTGCGGTTTGCCGGTACGCTGGTTGGGGCGGGAGGGCTTTTTCTTCGGAGGCTCGTCCGGCTTTGCTTTTGCGTCACGCGGGAGACCGAGCAGTTCCCGAAGGTCCGCTTTGCCGGCTTCCGTGCAGTAGTTCATCGCTTCGTAAATCATCGGACGGTTCTGCGGTTTCCGCCATTGCAGCAGCGCGCGCTGGAGCTGTTTTTCCCGATAGCTGGTCGCTGTATAGACCGGCTTTCCGGTGAACGGGTCAAGGCCCGTATAGTACATCACCGTGGACGCCGTTCCGGGCGTGGGATAGAAATCCTGCACCTGCTCCGGCGCGAGGCCGATTTTTTTGGTATACAGGGCCAGGTGGGCGGCGTCATCCATGGTACTGCCCGGGTGGCTCGACATCAGGTAGGGCACCAGATACTGCTCCTTCCCGCATTCGGCCGACAGCGCCGCGTATTTGAGCCGGAATTTGTCGTACACCTCCACGGACGGTTTCCCCATGTGGGCGAGAACGTTGGGCGCGCAATGCTCCGGCGCGACCTTGAGCTGTCCGCTGACGTGGTCCCGCACGAGCTTGCGGAAAAATGCGTCGGACTTGTCCGCCATCATATAGTCGAAGCGGATGCCCGACCGGATGAAGACCTTCTTGACCCCCGGGACCTGTTCGATCTGCCGCAGAAGCTCGATGTATTCCCGATGATCGGCCCGAAGGTTCGGGCAGGGCTTCGGGAACAGGCACCGCCGGTTGGCGCAGACGCCGTGTTCGAGCTGCTTTTCGCACGCCGGTTCCCGGAAGTTGGCCGTAGGGCCGCCGACGTCGTGGATGTAGCCCTTGAAGCCGTCCAGTTTGGTGATGAGCTCGGCCTCCTTCACGCAGGATTCGATGCTGCGGGAACGCACGGCACGTCCCTGATGGAACGCG
>JBJFGC010000196.1:0-3535 GCA_051892315.1 Eubacteriales bacterium | reverse complement strand
CGTTCGGTTCTTCCACATCTTCCGCTTCCCCGTCGAAATATTCCTCCTCCAGCAGACGGACAAGGTCGTTTTCGTTCACAATGCACCCTCCTTTCGCCGATTTTTTGGGTACAACATGCTGTTCCGATGGTAAAGTACCATGAGCGGGGATTTGGTTGGAAAATTTTTTGAGAAACTTTTGTTTTTTTGCAAAATTTACCGAAATGTTTATATTTTGTTCTGATTATACCACATAAAATCACGGTTTTACAAAAATTCACATACAATTATTGTTTTCGTATTGATTTTTCGGGGATATTCTGTTACAATAATAGGGTTGAAAAACATTATGTTTTATAATAAAAAAAGGAGCAAATCGAAATGGCACTTGTAACAACCAAGGAAATGTTCAAGAAAGCATACGAAGGCGGCTATGCCATCGGCGCTTTCAATGTCAACAACATGGAAATCATTCAGGCGATTGCAGAGGCAGCTGGAGAAGCTAAGTCTCCGGTTATTCTTCAGGTATCCGCAGGCGCAAGAAAGTACGCAAAGCAGGAATACCTCCTCGCACTTGCAAAAGCGGCGATTGCAGACTCCGGGATTGACCTCGCGCTTCACCTCGACCACGGCGCAGACTTTGAAATCTGCAAGGCGTGCATCGACGGCGGTTTTACCTCTGTTATGATCGACGGTTCTCACCATCCCTTTGAGGAAAACATTGCGCTTACCAAGAAGGTCGTGGAATACGCGCACGAGCACGGCGTTGTTGTTGAAGGGGAACTCGGTGTGCTGGCCGGCGTAGAAGACGATGTCGTAGCAGAGCATTCCTCCTACACCAGACCGGAAGAAGTGGAAGAATTTGTCGGCCGCACCGGCGTTGACTCTCTTGCCATTTCCATCGGTACCTCCCATGGTGCATACAAGTTCACGCCCAAGCAGTGCACCCGCAACGCAGATGGCATTCTCGTTCCCCCGCCGCTCCGTTTCGATATTCTTGAAGAAGTCGGCAAGAGACTTCCCGGCTTTCCGATCGTTCTCCACGGCGCATCCTCCGTTCCGCAGCACTACGTCAAGGAAATCAACTCCCTCGGCGGCAAGCTTCCGGACGCAGTCGGCATTCCGGAAGAACAGCTCCGTAAGGCAGCAACCATGGCTGTCTGCAAAATCAACATCGACTCCGACATCCGCCTTGCTCTCACCGCCGGTATCCGCCGCGTTATGAGCGCACAGCCGGAAGTCTTCGACCCCAGAACCTATCTGTCCGTCGCACGCGAGGAAGTAAAGAAGACCGTTTACCACAAGATCGTCGACGTCCTCGGCTCTGCGAATACGCTTTAAGTCCCGATTTAAAAGACCATGGGGAAGGGCTTCTTGAAAAAAGCCCCTCCCCATCCCCCTTTTCAAAAATCTTTAAATGATTATATTGGGGAAGTCAGCTCGAATCCTCGGAAAAGGACGGAGTTTTCCAATATACTTCTTTAAATGCCTTTGAAAAAATACAACATATGGAGAAACTGGAATGAAGTGGACAGGCGAATATGAGGTAAACGCGAACGATGTAGATTTCAACAACGTTGTTTCGGTGTCGAATTATTTGCGTTACATGCAGGACGCGGCCAACCGGGAGATGGAGGACGACGGACTGTCGTATATGCAGCTTTTTGAAAAAGGGCTTGCTTTTGTCCTGAGCCGTATCCGGATGAGCTTTTACACGCCGGTCTATTCCCATGAGCGCTTGCAGGTACAGTCGTGGGCGTGCGAGTCCAAGGGAGCGCAGTTTAATCGCTGCTATCGGATTCTGCGGGACGGCAGCATTGTTGCGGAGGCGGTATCCGTCTGGGCGTTATGCGGTGTTGCGGACCACCGGCTGCATCGTGTGAACGAATTCAAGTTCAGCTACTGCACCGACGAGATGCTGGATCTGGACCTTCCGGCGCGGTTTCGGATTCCGGAGGACGTTTCGCTCCGCTTGGTTGGCGAGCGGGTCGTGGAGTACGCGGACATCGACCTGAACGGTCATATGAACAATACAAAGTATCCGGATATTCTCTGCGGATACATCGGAGACATGCGCGGTCAGCGGGTGATTTCCATGGCACTGTCGTTTGTTTCGGAGGCGCCGCTGCACGAAGCTTTGAAAATTTACGCCGGCTCCAGCGATGGCGTCTGGTACGTCCGTACCGTTCGTGAAAACGGTCAGACAAACGTGGAGGCGGAGATTATTACAGAGACAATTACGGAAAAAAGAGACCTGTCAGTGTGAACGCGAAAGCGTAAGAACGTAAGAATAAGAAAAAGCGGCTTTCTCAGCAGCCGCTTTTTTTCTTTTGCTTTATCGCTGACCAAAGTCCCGCGATTTGATATGCTGCATTTTCAAGCAGAAGTCCGGTCTCCGCCATCGCTTTCTCCAAAGCGGACGGCGCGTTGAGAATCGAAAACACCGCGTCAAACCCGCCGTCATACAGCGCCTCCTGTGCTCCCTCCGGGGCAAACGTTCCGCACAGACAAACCACCGGTACGTTTTTCGCGTATTTTGCAACCGTGAAGGGGAGCTTGCCGCACACCGTTTGACGGTCGGTTTTTCCTTCGCCGGTGATGACGAGGTCCGCGTCTGCCAGCGCTTGCCGGAAACCGACAAAATCGAGGATATACTCTGCGCCGGGACGCAGTTCGCCGCCGGCGAGCGACAGACCATAGCCAAGGCCGCCTGCCGCGCCGCATCCTATGCGCGCCGAAACCGCGTCGCCGGCCTGACGGTCGCCGATTCCGGCAAAACGGATCATGGCATTTTCCAGTTCTTCGACGGTGGCGTCGTCTGCGCCCTTCTGACGGGCGAACATTTGTGACGCGCCGGACGTGCCGGTCAAGGGAACGGCGACGTCGTAGAGAAGCGTCAGCTTCACGCCGTCAAGCAGCCGATGGACTGCCGAAAAATCACAGGAGCACACGTCCGAAAGCACCGCCGCACCCTGCGTGCCGTTCAGCGGAGCACCGTTTCGGTCCGTGAATTGTGCGCCCATCCGCGAAAGCGCACCCATGCCGCCGTCGTTGGTTCCGCTTCCGCCCAACCCGACGATGATTTCATCGCAGCCGAGGTGTACCAGATGGACAATCATTTCTCCGACGCCCGCCGTGGACGCGGAACGGATCTCCAGTCCATGCGCGCGCGAATATGCAAGACCGGCGGCCGCTGCCATGTCGAATACGGCGGTCCGTCGTCCGTTCCGTTCAAGAAGGATGTACGCTGCATCCGTTGGAAAGCCGTGCGTGTCGCTGACCCGAACGGAACCAACATCACCGAACGGCGCAAAAGCAGCTGCGGTTCCCTCGCCGCCGTCACCGAGCGAAAAGACGGTGACATCACTGTCAGGCAGACGCTTCCGGACACCGCGCAGGACGGCACAGCCGGCTTCATAGGATGAAATCGCCCCCTTGAACGAATCAAGAGCGGCGATGATTTTTATTTTCTTATTCTTTTCCATTGTAGTGACAGGGGGAACGATAGAATTCTTTCAGATCAATGGTATAGTCGGACGACGCACAAAAACCGAGG
>JBJFGC010000195.1:0-3536 GCA_051892315.1 Eubacteriales bacterium | reverse complement strand
CGTAGGAAACCTTGTCCTCGTACGGCCGGATGCGGATCTCGCTGATCACGACGGATTCGCGGACCGCCTCGAGGGTTAAGGTATTGGTTCCCTTTTCGAAGTAGAATTCAAAGGGATCGGCGTAGTAGCTGTTGGGGTCAATGAACGAGTAGGTCGCCCAGCGATGATCCACATACGAGGTCGGGCGAAGCTCGTTCCCGTTGGAGTCGATCTCAAAGCGGCCGTCAGTGTAGTTGTTCCGCCAGGTTTTCTTCATAAGAAGATATCTTGCCTCGGAGCAGGGTACCGCACCGTTTATGTAAAGCGTACGTTCGATCGAGTTGGTTTTGTCCGTTACGGAGCAATAGTCGATTTCCACTTCATACATGCCGGCATCGGCCACGTTGAATTCCCAGGTGACCTTGCCCGCATCGGGGATCATGAGGGCTTTTCCGCTTTTGCCCTGATAATCCGATACGACTTCAACCTCCGCGTCGGTCTCATCCGCCTTGTAGTCGACTGCGGCGACGGTAATCGTATCCGTTCCTCTCTCCACGTCTGCGTATTTTTCTTTATACTCAGCGTAGGAGATGAACTTGAAGGATTCGCTGATTTCCTGAAGTGCCGACTTCTTGGTGGTCTCAGAAGCCGCTTCCGCGGTCGTCTCGTCCGCCGAAACCAGCGACGGCAGCACGCCTGAGCACATAAGAAGCGACAGCATGAGGCACGTCAGCTTTTTGCATGTGGTTTTTCTCATAGAACCTTCCTCCTGCTAATTTTTGAGCCGGACCGACCGCTGACCGACGGCGGTGTGGCTCCACCCGATTCGGGGAATTTTATGTCCTCATGACAGCCGTAGACGCACAGTCACAAAGGCTTGCGAAGTGCGTCAGAATGTCAAAAAAACATATATAAGGAGAATCCGCGGAGTTCATTTTCCCCGCGAAAATCTCCCGGGATGCGTAAAATGTACACGAATCCCGCTCTTTATATGACATTATAATATCATAAGCGCACAAAAATGTCAAGCGCGGCAAAGGGACACCGGAAAGGAAACTTTCGCCGAAAAAAGTCAACTTTCCAAACCCTGTCTGTGGAAAAGCTTTGGATTTCTCTGTGGAAACCGGTTCCCCGCACTTTTCACGCTTTCTTCAGGTTTGAACAGTAAATATTATTTACTGTTAAACAATATTTTTTGTAATTTAACCCTCTTATATTGCATATATTCTGTTGTTTTTATAGATTTAATATGAACCCGCGCGAAATATGTAATTTGAATTTACCGTTACACATGTAGCCCCTCAAAGAGGAGAGTGATGGGGAAGTGATATGCGAACATTGGTTTTTGTTGAAAATATACAAAAAATCGTCAACTTTTTCTACACATAAGCACAATGCACAAATTTTCAAAAAATCGTGATTCTGGCGGTCAAAAATGGCAATTTCCCGTGAAAAGTGCCCTTATCTCTCCTTCCCCGCCCCGCTGTCCCGCGTCAGCCGCACGCAGAGGCGGAGGATTTCGGCAAGGCGCGCGGCCTCCTCCTCGGTCGTATAGCGTCCGATGGAGATGCGGACGGCCGCGTGAAGATACTCCTCCGGTACTCCCATCGCCGTGAGAACGTGGGAAGGGGTGTCGGTGCCGGCGTGGCACGCGGAGCCCGCGGAAACGGCGAGTCCGTGCAGGTCGCAGAGAAGCATGAGGTTTTCGCCGAAGGTTCCCGCGAAGGCGATGTTCAGGATGCCGGGCATTTTATCCCCGCGGCCGATGACGAGGCTGTCCGGGATGCGGCACAGGTCCCGCTCGATTTCGTCCCGCAGGCGGCGGACGCGCCGGTCGTCGTCCCGCATGACCTCCCCTGCCTCCGCGCAGGCTTCGCCGAGTGCGGCAATGAGCGGCGCGGGCAGCGTTCCCGAACGCAGGCCGTGTTCCTGACCGCCGCCGCAGAGGAGCGGACGGATCCGTCCGGCCATTTCCTTCCTTATGTAAATGGCGCCGATTCCCTTCGGTGCGTGGAACTTGTGTCCGGACAGGGAAAGCATGTCGCAGCCCAGCTCACGTACCGACGGCATGGTGTGTCCGACGCCCTGTACGGCGTCGCAGTGGAACAAGGCGCCGGCGGCATGAGCGGCATCCGCAGCCTCACGCACCGGCTGGATAACCCCCGTCTCGTTGTTCGCGTACATCAGGGAAACGAAAGACACGTCGGTGCGTTCCCGCAGGATCTGCCGGACCTCCTCCGCCGGGACGGCTCCGTTCTCCGCCACGCGGAGCAGGCAGAGCGTACCCGCTGTCCGCGCCGCGTTTAAGACGGCCGGGTGCTCGATGGCGGAGGTCAGAATCGTTCCGCCGGCGGCCGAGTGAACGGCTAAGTTATCGGCCTCCGTTCCGCCGGACGTAAAATAAACCTCCTCCGGCAGGCAGCCCAGCAGCGCGGCGACCTGTTCCCGCGCCCGTTCCACAGCCTCGCGTGCCGTCCGGCCGAAGGCATGTGCGGACGACGGATTGCCGAAAATCTCCCGCGACGTCCGGCAGAGCACATCGTACACCCGCTCCGACAAGGGAGAAGTAGCGGCATAGTCGGCATAAAGATTCAACGAACCACTTCCTTACATTTTATTCAGCAGCATCTTATTTTACACCCAAACGCCAAAAAGTGCAAGAAGAAATTTCAGGAACAACTTTTTCTAAAAACTTTATGAAATTCCCCCAACTCTGTTGACAAAAATACCTTCTTTCATATATAATAATAGAAACAAAACGGCGGAAACCGCCGTAAAATCCCGAATTTCGGTAAAAACAGGAGTACCTATGTATTACATCGGTGTGGACCTTGGCGGTACGAACATCGCCATTGGCATTGTGAACGAACAGTACGAGATCGTAAAGAAGGGCAGCGTTCCCACAAAGCCCGAACGCGGCGCGGACGCCATTGTGGAAGACATGGCGGCTCTGTCGCGCAAGCTCATGGAGGAAATGGGCATCACGCTGGACGACATTGTTTCGGCAGGTGTTGCGACCCCCGGTACGGCGAACAACGAGACAGGCGTAGTGGAATATGCGAACAACATTCCGTTCCTCCGTTATCCCCTTGCGGACAAGCTCTCTGCGCTCCTCGACGGCAAGCCAGTTTATATTGAAAACGACGCCAACGCGGCAGCGAAGGCAGAGGCCATGGCCGGTGTAGCCAAGGGTGCGCCGTTCTCCGTGATGATTACTCTGGGCACCGGTCTGGGCGGCGGCATCATCATCAACGGCAAAGTTTACTCCGGTTTCAACTTCGCAGGTGCGGAGCTTGGTCACGTGGTCATTGAAAAGGGTGGCCGTCCGTGTTCCTGCGGACGCCGCGGCTGCTGGGAAGCCTACAGCTCCGCAACCGGTCTCGTCAACATCACGAAGGACCGCATTGCTGACGCGAGAAAAGCCGGCCGCAAGACGGCAATGGAAGAAATGATCGGCGGCGATCTGGACAAGGTTTCCGCGCGCACGGCCTTCACTGCTATGAAGGCGGGTGACGAAGTTGCAGCAGAGGTTGTTGACGAATACATCAGCTACCTCG
>JBJFGC010000194.1:0-3542 GCA_051892315.1 Eubacteriales bacterium | reverse complement strand
TGATGATTGTTTCAATTATAGCAGTATTACGGACCTTTGTCAAGTTTTTTGATGTCTTTCGTTTTCGGAAGCCAGGCCCAGGAGAACAAGAATCCCAAAAATCTCCTCATCTTAAACAAATCTTAAAGCATTTCCATATTTCATTTTAAAAGATTTTCTGTTACAATATAGCCATAAGATGCCTCGAGATCTTTTACGTAACGGAGCGAAAATGATGTATCACATTCTGGTTTGCGACGACGAGCGGGATATCGTCGCCGCATTGGAGATTTACCTGTCCGCGGAAGGCTACCGGATTTTCAAAGCCTATACCGGGGAAGAGGCCCTGCGCATTCTTGAGGAAAAGGAAATTCATCTTGTCCTGATGGACATCATGATGCCCGGGCTGGATGGAATCTCCGCGACAGCGCGGCTGCGGGAACGCTGGAACGTACCGGTCATTTTTCTCACCGCAAAGGGAGAAATGGACGACAAAATCCTCGGTCTGACCGTTGGAGGGGACGACTACATTACCAAACCCTTCTCGCCGGTCGAGCTCATCGCACGCGTGAAATCCCAGCTGCGGCGGTACGCCACCCTCGGCGGAATCGAGAAAAAGCCCGACCTGCTCACCTGCGGCGGAATTGAAATGGACGATACCGCAAAAACCGTCACCGTCGACGGCGACGCCGTATCGCTTACACCGCTCGAGTACAGCATCCTGCATCTGTTCCTCATGAACCCTGGCCGGGTCTTCTCCATTGCCGAAATTTACCGGCAGGTCTGGAACGATCCGCCCCTTGGAAACGAAAATTCCGTCCCCGTCCATATCCGTCACCTGCGGGAAAAGCTGGAGATCAATCCCTCCGAGCCGCGTTACATCAAAGTGGTCTGGGGACAGGGATATAAGCTGGAAAAATAAAATTTTCAAAAACAAAACCATGACCAAAGGAGGCCATCATGGACATTTCTGCAAAAAAATATCCGAAAACCGCGGTGAAGGCTTTGATGACAGCCGGCATGTTTGCTTCCATTTTCCTCACCATCGTCGGAATTCTCCTGACCGCAGTCGCGCTTTCCGGCAATTTCTATGAAAATTATCCGTACGAGATCCTTGATAACGTCAATCAGATTCTCACCCAAAACAAAACCTACGATGTCTACCGTGAGTTCACTCTGGTGCAGAGAGGTTCTCAGAGCGAATACCAGTGCTCCCAGGACTATAAAGGACGAACCGCCTTCCGGTATCAGATTGTCAATACCCAAACGGGCGAAACCTTCGGCAGCTACGTCCCGGACGCCAGTTATTCGTCGATCTATACCTACACCAACGATCCCTATGAAATGACAGGCTATCGGCTTGAAGACGGCATGTACACCAAAAAACTGACGGACACCTACGTTCTCGCAGAGCTGACAGTCAATATCGTCTATCCCCTGCGTTACACCCTTCCCTTCCTTACGCTTCTGTTCTTCCTTTGCGCACTCGTTCTGTTCGGACGTCTGATGCGAGCGGCAGGTCACAAAAACGGCGCGGCGGCGCTCACTCTCTCGTGGATGGACCGGATTCCACTGGACCTTGCAGCAGCTATCCTGATCTGCATGCTTCCGCTGTACGTTCTGGTACACGATGCAGGGATGAGACGTCTGGGAACGGAGCTTGCAGACCGTCTCCATCTTCCGCTGCTCCTTCTCTTTGGTGTGTGGATGCTCGTCCTCTTCTATTGTTTTTTCCATACGCTTGCAGTACGGTTCAAGTTCGGACGGTTCTGGGAAAATACCGTTCTCTGGCGGGTGCTGAAGCTGCTTCGGATCATCATCCGTGCGGTGTATCAGAAAATACAGGGCTTTTTCGGAATGTTTTTCACGGCCGCAGGAGGCTTTCTCCGCCGCGCCTGGGCTCTGTTCTGTATGATTCCGCTGGCGTGGCGCACGATTCTTCTGGCGATCGCCGTCCCGTGCTACCTTTTTTTGGCCATCCTGTGTCTGGACACGGAGCTCTGGGGCTTCTGGCTGCTCACCATCCTCGCCCTCGGGGTCGGTGTTTACGCTCTGCTGATTTATTCTGCCGGCGCTACGCACCGTATCGAGCAGGCCATCCGCGCAATGGCGAACGGAGATATCACAAAAAAGACGGACACGTCCAAATTTTACTTCATTTTCAAAAAGCAGGCGGAGGGGTTGAACGCCCTCAGCGACGGCCTGCAGGCGGCAGTACAGGCGCAGATGAAAAGCGAACGGTTCAAGACAGAGCTGATCACGAACGTCTCCCACGACATCAAGACCCCGCTGACCTCGATTCTCAATTATTCCGACCTTCTCCTCGCGGAAAAACCGGAAGGAAAATCGGGCGAATACGCGGAAGTCATCTACCGGCAGTCGCTGCGCCTGAAAAAGCTGACCGAAGATCTGCTGGAGGCATCCAAGGCCTCTTCCGGCAGCATCAACATAGAATTTGAGCTGATTGAGCTGAATCAGATGCTTCACCAGGCAGTCGGCGAATACGAAGAACGCCTGAATCGTGCGGGGCTGACGCTGGTCTGCCGTTTTCTGGAAGAAGACGTCGTTCTCTCCGCGGACGGCAAGCTTCTCTGGCGGGTATTTGACAATCTTTTATCCAACATCGTCAAATATTCGATGCCCGGCACACGAGTCTACATCACGCTGAATCGTGCAGAGGACCGCGCGGTGGTATCGTTCAAGAACATTTCCCGCGAGACGTTGGAGATGAACACGGAGGAGCTTCTCGAACGCTTTGTGCGCGGAGACGCCAGCCGCCACAGCGAAGGCAGCGGTCTCGGTTTAAACATCGCACAAAGCCTCTGTGAGCTGATGCATGGCCGCCTCGGACTCTCCTGCGACGGCGACCTGTTCCGCGTGGACGTGGATTTTCCGGTCATCGAATGACCTTGATAGAAATCAAAATAGAAACAGAGCTGGGTGCCAATCGTTTCCTCTGCATCCAGCTCTGTTTTGTCTTTTTATGATGAAATGTCCTTACCTTCGAGCAATTTTTTTATGTACAGCGTTCCATCTTCGCGCTTGATGACAAGGGCGAAGTATTCGTCGGATTCGGTCATGGAGCCATCCTCAGACGGGGTGGATTTTATCCGGAAGCGGACGCGATAAGTTTTTTCGGTTTCCGCCAGAGAGGTAATATCCGCATACAGACCGGAATCCGTGGTTGCCACCAGGGGAATGTATACGCCAACTCCGGAGAGGTACTTGAATTTGGAGCCGTCGCGGTGGGTAATCATGACACTTCCGCCGAAGCAGCGATACATTGTCGTTTCAAACTCACCCTCCGGAATGACCTGCGTGATCTGGTATTCCGGATATTCCTGCATCGCCCGCTCAATGAGCGCGGTATTGCCGGAATACTTTGCATAATCCGTCCAAAGAAGGTATTCAAGAACGGCGTCGCGGTAGGCCGTAATCGCGTCGGACATACGTTCGAACGTCGTCAAACGAGGGGAGTCGGTCACCAGAATCTGAAGCAGTTCTTCCAGCATTACGGCGGTATCATCGTCGGCCGTATGAATCTGCGTCACTTCCTCGCTCAT
>JBJFGC010000193.1:0-3546 GCA_051892315.1 Eubacteriales bacterium | reverse complement strand
ATCGGTACAACTATCGGCAGTCATACCGGCCCCGGCACCGTGGCGCTCTTTTTCTGGGGCGATGAAAGAGTCGACTAATTTCTGGAATTAAAGAGGACATCATGAATCCAATGGATACGATTGATAAAAGCATCTCCGCCGGCGCAGGCGCCGATCAGTTTCTGGATGGGGAAATGTTTGCGAATATGGCGCGCGGAGGAGCCGCACAGCTTCGCTTCAACGCCGCAGTGGTCAACAACCTCAACGTCTTCCCGGTTCCGGACGGCGATACGGGCGACAATATGAGTATGACGATGGAAGGCGGCGTGGCAGCGCTGGAGGGTCTGCATACCGACAATCTCGCGGATGTGACGCGGAAGCTCTCGGAAGGAATGCTGCTGGGCGCACGCGGCAATTCCGGCGTTATTCTTTCGCAGTTCTTTGCCGGGATGAGCAAAGGTTTTGCGGAGCATACGCGCGCCAACGCGGAAGTAGTCGGAATCGCAATGCAGGAAGGTGTCCGTCAGGCGTACGCTTCGGTCATTACGCCGACGGAAGGAACCATTCTCACGGTCGCCCGAGAGGCCGTCCAATATGCTGTGTCGCATCTTTCCGAGACCAGCACCATTACCGACCTTTTCTCCGATTTGATCAAGGAAATGTACAATTCCCTTCAGCGCACGCCGGATTTGCTGTCGGTACTCAAGGAAGCCGGCGTCATTGACAGCGGCGGTGCGGGCCTGTTCTACATCATGCAGGGATTTTATAAAATTCTGCTCGGAGAAGAAATCGACGCCGGAGAGTCTGCCTTCCCTGCTCCCGCACCGGCCGTGGATTTGTCCTCGTTTGGGCCGGACAGCGTAATGACCTATGGCTACTGCACCGAGCTTCTGCTGCAATTGCAGAACGCCAAGGTCCATCCGGACAGCTTTGACGAAAAAATCATTACCGAATACCTCGCCTCCATCGGCGATTCGATCGTCGCCTTCAAAACCGGCAGCATTGTGAAGCTCCATGTGCATACCATGGTACCGGAAAAGGTGCTGGAATTTTGCCGGCAATTCGGGGAATTCCTTACGGTCAAGCTGGAAAACATGAATGTGCAGCACAGCAGCATCGTTTCTGAGACCGTGGAAATGGAACCGGAACCGGAGCCGGAACGCCCGCCGAAAGATTACGGGACAGTGGCCGTAGCGCCCGGCGACGGAATCGCGGCGCTGTTCCTCCAGCTCGGCGTTGATGAAGTAGTCCGCGGCGGTCAAACGCAGAATCCCTCTGCCCAGGATTTTCTGAACGCATTCGAAAAAGTAAACGCCAAACATCTCTACGTTTTCCCGAACAACGGCAACATTGTCATGGCGGCGAAGCAGGCCGGTCAGCTTTATCGGCGCGGAAACGTCTACGTCATCGAAAGCAAAGATCTCGGTCAGGGCTATGCGGCAATTTCCTCGCTGAACTTTACGTCCGACGACCCGGATCAAATTGCCGCCATGCTGACGGAGTCCATGTCCGCCGTCACCACCGGCTGTCTTTCAACCGCGATACGCAGTACGGAAATGAACGGCATCCGTATCACCTGTGGAGACTTTATCGGATTCGTAGGCAAGGAAATTCTGGTTTCCTGTCCGGACCCAACGGAAGCTGCCTGTGAGCTTCTCCGGAAAATGAACCTCGAAGATATGTATCTGGTCACTGCCTTTGTCGGCAAGGACGCTTCCCCGTCCGACACAGAAGCTCTGGAAACCTGGGTCGCCGAAAATTATCCCGATGTAGAGTTCTACACCGTATCAGGCGGTCAGGAGGTCTATCCGTATATCTTTGTTGTAGAATAAGTGAATCAAAATCCCAAAAACAGAGTAAGCGCAATTCGTTCGATCTGCACTTACTCTGTTTTGATTCTTTTTATTGAATGATTGAAAGTTTATGCGAAGGTCGAAGCCGCGCTTCGCATCACTTTTTCTTATTCCACAATCCCTGCAAGAATTGCGGCGGCTTCTGCCCGGGTGACATCGCTGCCTGCGGAAAGCTCATAGGCGCCATCCGTGAGAACGATGCTGATGCTGTCGGCAGATACGCTCTGCTTGAGGATGGAAACAAGCGTCTGGCTCTTGACATTGGCATCCGCATCAAAGTCTTCACCGAGGAGACCCTCGCCGACTGCCCAGAGAACAGCATCGCTGTACCATGCATCCGCCGGTACGTTTTCATAAGGCATTTCACCCGTCACTTCGGGAGAACCTGCCATCTTGTAGAGGATGGCAGCAAGCATCGCGTTGGTGACATTGCCGTCGGGATTGAATTTGTCTGCTGCAACACCATTCATCATCCCGCTTGCTACCGCCGCGTCGAGCGCGTCGTGATACCATGCGGTCGTGTCAACGTCAACAAACTTGGAAATCACACAGGCATCCCCCATCGCGCAGTCCACGTAGGAAGAACCGAGAAGGTTGGAGAAGATGAAGTTGCTGATATAAGCGTACTCGTCGCGCTGATGGACCTTATGGGTCAGGGAGTTGGCAAAGAGAACCACGTTGACGTTGCTGCCTTCCGCGTCGGGACCATTGTAAGCGATGGCCTGAATGGAACCGCCGAGATAAGCGTCACTTGCCGCTTTCTGTTCCTCAGTGATGGCCTGAATGAAGCCTTCCGTGGGTTCCCGGCTGCCGTCCATCTGAACCAGCACGGATGCACCTTCCGGAATCGTGGTGTAGTAACCTACGCCGTAACCGTAGAGAACGTCATCACCGTCCATAACATAGCTTGCGTTGACAAGGGTCGTTGTAGGATAGGTAACGTATGCAAGGCAGTCCATACCGAATGCGGATTCACGAACGAGGCTTTCGCCAAAGAGGACGTCCGCTTTTCCGCCTCTGGAGCCGTAGCCAATGTAAGGTGTGCCGCTCTTAACCGCCGCTGCCGCATCCTCGGACAGTGCGCTTGCACCGAGAATGACGTCAGCTTCGGAAAGGTCGCTCGTTACCGTGAAGTTCAGAAGATCCATGGCAATGCGGTCGTAGTTCCAGTTGGTGTTGGTCACCTGCGCGGTCTTGACGAAGCCGCTCGTGCTGTCCCCGGAGGATTCGCCGGTGATGTAAACCACAGGAGCCTTGGTGATTACCTTTGCGTCGGGAATCGCGTCGGCCGCGATGCCGGTGCCGGTAAGAATGTATTCGTCCGCTACAGTAAGCCATGCGTCATAGGAACAAACAAAATCACCGTAGTAGGCGCTGGTTTCGTCTGTCACCATGCCGACTTTCTTACCGGACTTGAGGAGGGCGTTGACCGCCGCAGTGGAATCCTCGGACGCATTGGAAAGAATCACGTGCGCGCCTGCTGCACCTGTGAATGCGGAGGTAAGGCCGGCGAGGTATTCAAGACAATCCTCGTAGTCCATCCACTCGCCGCAGACAGCCGCGATTGCTTCATAGGCTGCGGGTTCCGCTACTGTCACAACGTCGAAGCCACGGGTCTCGCCAAAGGTAGTGATACCTTCGGAATAGAGGTCGGACCACTGCTGAATAAGCGTACCGTCGTACAGTGCACCGTTCGCCACGGAACGCTTTGCCT
>JBJFGC010000192.1:0-3557 GCA_051892315.1 Eubacteriales bacterium | reverse complement strand
GACGGGAATGCAGGTAGAAAACGTCGCCCGGATACGCTTCACGTCCCGGCGGACGGCGGATCAGCAGGGACAGGGCACGGTAAGCCACCGCGTGCTTGGAAAGGTCGTCGTACACAACAAGAACGTCCTTTCCCTGCGCCATAAAATATTCCGCAATCGCGCAGCCGGCATAGGGCGCGATGTACTGCAGCGGCGCCGCTTCCGATGCGGACGCCGACACAATGACCGTATACCGGTCCGCGCCGGCACGTTTGAGGGTTTCGGCAAGGTTTGCTACGGTA
Source organism: Eubacteriales bacterium (assembly GCA_051892315.1). Lineage (GTDB taxonomy): Bacteria > Bacillota > Clostridia > Oscillospirales > CAG-272 > UMGS1696. The sequence goes on along the minus strand of JBJFGC010000192.1, from coordinate 3,276 downwards.
GAGTTTTTCTGACCGATGGCGACATAGACGCAGAGCACGCCCGTATCGCGCTGATTCAGAATGGTGTCGATGGCGATGGTGGTTTTCCCGGTCTGACGGTCGCCGATAATCAGCTCACGCTGTCCGCGGCCGATCGGAATCATGGCGTCAATGGCCTTGATGCCGGTCTGCAGGGGAACGCTGACCCCCTTGCGCTTGATAATACCGGGAGCCTCTGACTCGAGCGGACGGCGTTCGGCGCAGTCGATGGGACCGCGGCCGTCGATGGACTCGCCCAGCGCGTTGACAATCCGTCCGAGCATCGCCTCACCGACCGGAACTGCCGCGACGCCGCCGGTACGGCGCACCTGAGAGCCTTCGCGGATGTTCTGCGAGTCGGTGAGGAGGACGATGGAGACGGTATTTTCCTCGAGATTCATCGCCATTCCGAACGAACCGTCCTCAAATTCGACCAGCTCGTTCGCCATGCAGTTGTCCAGACCGAAGGCGGTTGCGATACCGTCGCCGACGGTGATCACCGTACCGGTTTCGGCTTCGTTGGTTTTATGTTCGTAATTTTTAATCTGATTTTTGATGATGCTGCTTATTTCTTCGGGACGAAGTTCCATTGTTCTTCTCCAAATTCATTGAATTGCTTCAGGGCTGCTGCGGACGCCGCCTACAGAACCACACCCGTCAGGGAATCCGCGATGCCGTTCAGCTTCGCGCGGGCGCTGTCGTCCATCAGCCGGTTGTCGAACGAAAGGCGGATGCCGCCGATGAGGTCGGGAAGGACCCGGCACGTCAGCTCAATTTTCTTTCCCGTATGGGCTTCCAGCCGCTCGGTCAGGCGTTCCCGCTGCCGCTCGGTCAGAGCGACGGCGCTCTCGACCACCGCACGCAGGATTCCGTGGCGGCGGAAATACAGCCGCTCATACTCCGCAAAGCAGTCCGGCAGCTCGCAGGCCGCACCGCGCTCCACCATCATTTTGACAAAATTCGCCAGATACGGATGGACGCGTCCGTCCAGCGCCTCGGCAGCCAGACCGACTCGTTCCGCCTTTGGAATCTCCGGCGTTGTGAGCAGGTGCAGATAGCGTCTTTCAAAGAGGCCGCGCAGTACGCGCGTTTCCTCAAGCAAACGCTCCTCCAGTCCCTCGTCGGCCGCCAGCTCGTACAGCCCGCCGCCGTATTCTTTCACTCTTTCTTTCATAACAGTCGTTCTCGTTTTCTGTCCGCGCGGAATCAGAGCTTTTCGATGAAGGAGTCGATCATCTCGCGGTGATCTTCCTCGTTGATCTCACGCTTCACAATATTCTCCGCAATCTGGACGGACAGCTCAGAAATTTCGTTCTTGAGGTCGTTCATCGCCTTTTTCTTTTCCTGTGCGATGTCGGCGTCCGCCTTTTTCAGGGTTTCCGCCGCCTTCCGGTTCGCATCCTCAATGATTTCATCTCCGCGCCGTTCGGCACGCGCGGACGCCTTTTTCACGATGGACTCCGCCTCCGCATCCGCCTGCTCGAGTTTCGCGCGGTACTCCGATTTGTCACGCAGCGCCTCGCTTCTCGATTCCTCCGCCTCACGGTACAGCTCGTCCACCTGGCTCTGGCGGTCGGCCAAAACCTTTTTTACCCGGTCGAACAGGAACTTCTTCACGATGAGGGTCAGAATGAGCAGGTTTGCAATGGTGGCGATGATATGCCATACGTTCAGCGAAATCAGCTCAAGGTATTCGTTATCCATGCTTTGTTCTCCTTACCCGGTAAGCGAAGAACTCAGAGCTTGTTGATGAAAAGATTGGGAGCAAGAAGCATGAGCAGAAGACCCATAACAAACCCGTAAATACCGGTTGTTTCAGCAATCGCGCAGCCCATAATCATCGTCGACGTCACCGAACCTTTGCATTCCGGCTGCCGTCCGATTGCTTCGCAGGCCTTACCGACCGCGTAGCCTTCACCAATACCAGGGCCGATACCGGCAATCAGGGAAAGTCCGGCGCCAATCGCGCATCCGGCCATAATCATCGCTTTCGCATTTGCAAGTTCCATTGTTTTGTTTCTCCTTTTGTTTTTAATTTAGGGGATTGTATTGTTACGGTTTCTATATATTTATGGTGCTATATAGATAAAGTTTGGGACAGAGATGTGCGGACCCGGGAGCCTTTTCAAACAGAATGACCCGCACACTCCATTTTTCATGATTCCTCTGCGGCAGCGTTGGCGATGTAGAGCATCGTCAGCATCGAGAAGATGAACGCCTGCATACAGGAACTGAACAGGTCGAAATAAACCGACAGAATGGCCGGAATACCAACCTGAAGGAAGGGGATTTTGCCGAGAAGACCCGGGAGCCAGCCGAACACCAGCGTGGACGCAGCGGCCAGAGCGGCATACACAAGCGTGGAGATGACGACACCGGAGACGACGTTGCCGAAGTGACGGAAGGCCATCGAGACAGGGGTTCCAAGCTCGGACAAAATGTTGAAGGGGGTGAACAGGGCAAACGGCTCCGTATAGCCCTTGAGGTACCCAAGGAAGCCGGAGGTCCTGATTTTGGTGAAGGTAATGATGCAGAAGACGAGAATGGCCCATCCCGCGACGGTGTTGAGGTCGGCCGTGGGGGGGTACATCCCAAGCAGCGCCGAAAGCGACGAGAACGCGGACAGACCAAGAATCGCGCAGACAAACGGGGCATAATACGAAAACCGCTGCCCCATGTTGTCGTTCACAAGGCCGCTGACCTTCTCGACGATCCATTCCGCAATAATCTGCCGTTTGGAAGTCGGCTTCACGCTCATGTTGTGCGTGAGGACGAGACAAAGAACCGTGATGAACAACATGACAATCCACGAGTTCACCTGCGTTTCGGTAATCGGAATCCCTCCGAAAATCGGAATTTCAAAATATATTTTCGCACCAGTGATGCTGATACTATCCATAGCTTTCCTCTTTCTCTGGGTAACTTTTATTCCTTCGGCTCTGCCTGCTGCGCCGGTTCCTCCGGTTCCGCAGGGTGCGCTTCCGAATGCGGCTCCGGCTTTGGAATGGGAGTCCTGGAAAATCCGCTGACAAATTTCTCGAACTCGTCCGTCTCCTCCTCGTCGTCCTCCCATGCGGCAGCGGACGTTGTCTGGTCTGCCGCAGGTTCCGCCGCCGGCTCCGATTTGGTGCGGACCTTCTGCACGATGCCGCGCACAAAAATGACGAGCCGCGGGTAAAATACCGCCGCAACCACCGGAACCCAGTGAATCCACTCTACCACAATGGCCGCTCCCATGAGAACCAGCATAACAACGGA
>JBJFGC010000191.1:0-3577 GCA_051892315.1 Eubacteriales bacterium | reverse complement strand
TCTTCCGTTACAACGGGTGGCCCTCGGTCTGCCGGGACGATGAAGGGACACTGTATGCCATCTGCTCCGGCTTCCGCGTGGCACACATCTGCCCCTTCGGAAAAACCGTGCTGTTCAAAAGCTGGGACGAAGGAAAAACCTGGTCGATTCCGATGGTCATCAACGACACTTATCTGGACGACCGCGACGCCGGCATTCTCTGTCTGGGCGGAAAAACCCTGCTTGTGACGTGGTTTGCCCATCCGGTATCGGTCTACCAGAACCAGTACAGCAGCTCCATCCGCGGTGCGTGGGGAGGTTCCGGCGGCGTATTGGATATGTACGGCTCCATTCCGGAAGAATACGGCCACGGCGGGTCGTTCGTGCGCGTCTCCCACGACGGCGGCATGACCTGGGGAAAAACCGTCAAGGTACCGGTTTCCACGCCGCATGGTCCGATTCTCCGGCGGGACGGGTCGATTCTGTACCTTGGCAAGGAACATTATTCCGAGGGTGCGGAGACACCGGAGGTGATTTCCGCCTGGGAAAGCCGGGACGAGGGTCAAACCTGGTCGAAGCTCGGTGAGTTGTCTCCGCCGGAAGGAACCGCGTGGGCGAACTTCCATGAACCGCACGTTCTCGAGCTGGACGACGGGACGCTGCTCGGCGTCATCCGCGCCCAGGGGCCGGAGGTGGCCTATGGATTCACCATGTATCAGAGTATGTCCCGCGACGGAGGAAAAACCTGGTCGGAGATGATACCGCTCGGTGTGGCCGGTTCGCCGCCGCACCTGCTCCGGCATTCCTCGGGAGCGCTTATCCTGACCTACGGCTGCCGTTCGGTTCCTTACGGTGAACGGGCGCTGGTGAGCCGCGACAACGGTGCGACCTGGACGGAGTCCTACTGCATCAGCGAGACGACGCCGTGTGACCTCGGTTACCCCGCGTCCGTGGAACTGTCCGACGGCTCCCTGCTGACCGTCTACTATCAGCAGTATGAGCAGGAAGGCTTCCCTTCCATTTTGTGTACCCGCTGGTTCTTAGAAAACTGAAAAAATGCAGCAACAGGTGGGACAGCCTTTGGACAAAGCTGTCCCACCTGTTCTTGTTCTCGCACTTCAAAAATGGAAAGGATAAAATTCGAAAAAAGGGTTTACTTTTTCTCGGGAATACTATATAATCATTCTATCATAGTCTAATAACTGAATTCATTCTGGAGGACTGTATGAAAGCTCTCACCGCCGCGCTTGCTGTCCGTCTGCTTCTGCTGGGCGGGCATTCCTACGCTCCCGCGCCCGCAGAACTTCCCTCCCCCGCCGCACCGGAAACCGGAATCACCGAAACCATACCGGAGCGTTTTTCCCTTCTGCTGAATTCCGCGGGATATTTGTCCGACGTCCAGTATCAAGTGACCTTTGCACTTCCGGAGGGATGGGAATGGGGCGGAAACTCTACGACCGGCGACCTTGCGGCACGTCTTGCCGGACGCTACGCCGTCAAACGCTCGGAGGTTTTTCCTGTCTTTTCCGCTGAGATCTTCGAGGGATATTATGCAGACGCACAGAAAAGCGAAGGCATCCTGTCCGGCGGTCTGGAATACGTTCGGTTTACCCAGAAAATTGCAGCGGAAGCCTGGGAACTTACCGGAACGCCGGACCGTTTGGCAGACATCTATTATTATAACATCAAAATCCCCGGAACGGAAGTTTACGCGGTTCTTGTCCTTCTTGTCTATGAAGACGACCCTGCCGACTACTTCGAGACCCACATTCAGCCTCTTCTCGACAGCATCACCATCGAATAACGCGTATTCCCTGTGATTCGCGCGGAGAACGTTTCATAAAATGTCTCCGCGCGAATTTTTTCTGCCGTTTCCGAAAAAGCACAACGTTCCGTTGATCCACGCTTTCCTTTTGCGCCGCTTTCCAACGATCCCTGAGCCTGCTATAATATAAAAGGCGAAAAAAATCCGGGTGCCGATTTGTTGGATCTGCACCCGAACCTTTCCAAGAATTTTTTATTTTCCGAACAAAGAAAACTTCTTTTTCACATAAGGCTCCGTGTGGATTCCCACAACCGTGTAGCCGGCTTCGGTAATCGCCTGCTTCAGTTTGTCGTCGTCCAGCGGCTGCTCGGACAGAATTTCCGTTTTGCCCTTCGTATGCGATGAGGTGACTTTTCGAATGGGGAACGATTTGCGGACGGCGTCGTTGATGTGGGCTTCGCACATACCACACGCCATTCCTTCGACATCGACTGTGATTTTTACCATCATGCTTTCCTCCAATTCCTCCAATGCGGAACATTTTTTATGCTTCGGTTTCCCTGCTGACCTGCTCTTCCCGTGTTCGGTTGGCGCAGAGCTGCTCCAACGTTTCCTCAGACATTTCCGCAAGAAGGGAAAGAATAGCCCCCTTCGTGCTGCTGTCTTCGGAAATGTAGGCCGTCAGAAGGAGAAAAACCGTTTCGTAGTATCTATCATAACGCCGCGCGGTTTGCCGTCCGGCTGGAGTGAGGTCAACCTCACCATGCGCTTCCTTCCGGACCAGATTCATATCACACAGCGTGCCAAGCATCGTGTGGACACTCGGACGCGTCACACCAAGCTCCGACGCCAGCTTCACGCTGCGAATGCCGGCCCCGGATTCACTCAGCTTCTGCAGGACGAGCAGATAACGGATATGGGAGGCGGTGAGCTTTCTTACGTTCGTCATTACGAACCTCCATAAGAATTCGGGAGACACAGATTCCGTCCTGCGTCTCCCGAAAGTTTTATTGCTTCTTCGGATGGCAGGAACCGCTCATCGGACAGTTCGCGCATCCGCATCCACAGGAGGATTTTCCTTTTTTCTTATCCCGAATCATACCGGTGACAATTGCCGCAACTACGGCAATCAGCACCGCGCAAAGAAGGATCGTCGCAATGTTTCCGGAAAGCCATGCAAGCATTTCTTTTCCCTCCTGTCCCATGTCAAACGTTATTTTACAGCCCGAACAGCCTTTGTCAGCTTGGTGGACTCTTTGTAAGGCTTAAAAATCATATACAGCATGAAGGCCAGTACAGCGATGGCGGCGATCAGACCGATGATGTTGAGGTTTCCGGTGAAGGCCGAACCGAACTGATAAATCATCAGCGAAATCGCGTATGCAAAGACGCACTGATAACCGATAGCGAACCACGTCCACTTGGCGGAGTTCATTTCGCGCTTGATGGCGCCGATGGCCGCAAAGCAAGGCGCGCAAAGCAGGTTGAACACCAGGAAGGAGTACGCGGTGATTCCGGTGAACGCGGAGGCGAGATTCTGATAAGCCGTGCCTTCGCCGCCGCCATACAGGATACCCATCGTACCGACGATGTTTTCCTTGGCCACCAGACCGGTGATGGAAGCCACCGTAGCCTGCCAGTTGCCCCAGCCCAGAGGCTTGAAAATCCAGGCCACAACGCCGCCGATGACAGCCAAAATGGAGCAGTCAATTTCCTCCTCGGACAGCATCCGGAAGGAACCGTCCACGAAGCCGAAGTACGTGGTAAACCAGACGAAAATGGTGGACAGCAGAATGATGGTGCCGGCCTTCTTGATGAAGCTCCAGCCGCGCT
>JBJFGC010000190.1:0-3583 GCA_051892315.1 Eubacteriales bacterium | reverse complement strand
GACCCGGCGTCCGCTTTTGCTCTCGGTGATGACGCCGGTGATCCGGTTTCCCTCCATGGTCACGCCGCACACAAAGGTGTAGAGCAGCACCGTTACTCCCGCGTCGGCCAGCAGGTCAAGATAAACCGCCTTGAGATTTTCCGGATCAATGACCGGCGTGATTTTGCCGCGTCCGGTTCCCTCGTTCCGGTCCGCCATCGCCTGCAGCAGTTCCGTGTAAAACCTGCTGCGAACGGTGCCGGTGAAATGACTCATCAGACCGGATGTGGAAATGCCGCCCACAGCGTTGTTCCATTCCAGAAGCAGGACCTTCGCGCCGCGCCGTCCCGCGTTGATGGCAGCCGACACCCCCGCTGGACCGGAACCCGCCACAATAACATCGTATTCCCCGCAGACCGGCAATTCCCGGGCCGCTTCGTAATAAAATTGTGCCATAAAAAAGAACCTCCGAAACTTGAACATGTCTTGCGTTTTTCTTTCAAATAGTATATAATAAAAAGGGGAAACAGTAAATGTTATTTCTGTTCCCGGATTTGTCAAAAATGATATCGGAGGAAAATGCTGTGGATCCTCTCCGTGAAATTAAGAAACGAACGCTTCATCTCATCAAACGCGGCTTCCAATGCGGCATGGGCACGGAACTGAGTACCTATACCTTCACCAACCGATCCCAGCAGTACAGCTTTGTCCTCAGCTGGATGCTCCGGTGCGAGGGAACGTTCACGGAAAACGGACGAATCTATCCCCTTCATAACGGCTGCGTCTGCATGCGCCGGCCGGACCGGGACTATCTGCTGCACTTTTCCGACAGTGACGGTCTGCGCCTTTACTTACAGTTTCCGCAATCGTTTTATCCGGCTCTGCTGTGGATGGTTCCGGAACTGGAACAAATGGAGCCAGTCTGGGACTGTCCGTACTGCGACACGTATTTTGAGGAGTTTCTTGCCATTTATGATCGGATCGCGGCTTTATCCCATCTGGAGCTGTATACCATCTTCCCCCAGATTGTCCAGTACATTCTCCGCATCACCGGCATCCAAAAGCAGCGGACGGACAATCCGCTGCTGCGCGGCCGGGTTCTGCTGGAGGAAGGCACTCCTCTGCCCCTCACGGATGTCGCCGAACGATGCGGCATGAACTACAACACGTTCCGCAAGCAGTTTACCAAAGAATTTGCCGTCTCCCCGCATCAGTACCGCATCCGCTGTCGGATCCGTCTTTCAAAGCAGCTTCTGGAATCCGGTCTGTCGGTCAGCGACACGGCCGCCCAGCTCGGGTATCCGGATGTTTATTCCTTCACCCATCAATTCACCTCCGTCATGGGGGTATCTCCGTCCGAATTTCGGAAATAACGGAAAGCATCGCGTCCTTCGTCCTGCGGAGAGAAGAGTCCCTGCTTCAGGAAAGGAACCTTCCGACCCGGGCAGACTATGACATCAGCCCCGGCTGGGCACCGGCGGCAGAAACAGCTTCCTTTACGGAATACAGTATGACACCATAAGACAAATTTACAGAAAATTCAGAAAAATCGAGGAATTCGAACAGCTATGCTCAATCAATTTTCACGAACGGAGCTTCTTTTCGGAAAGGAAGCTATGGAAAAGTTATCTTCTTCCCGCGTGGCCGTGTTTGGTATCGGCGGCGTCGGCGGCTATACCGTCGAGGCGCTGGTTCGTTCCGGCGTCGGCACCATCGATTTGATCGACGACGACAAGGTATGTCTCACCAACCTGAACCGGCAGATTTATGCCACGCGGAAAACGGTAGGAAAATATAAGGTGGACGTCGCCGCCGAGCGGATTGCGGAAATCAACCCAGACGCGAAGGTGTATCTCCACAAGACCTTCTATACGCCCGAAACGGCGGAACAATTCAACTTTTCCGATTACGATTACGTTGTGGACGCGATTGACACCATGACCGGAAAAATTTCTCTTGTGATGAACGCCTACGCCGCCGGAACACCGATCATCAGCTCGATGGGCGCCGGAAACAAGCTGGACCCGACGGCGTTTGAGGTGGCGGACATCTACGAAACGTCGGTCTGTCCGTTGGCACGGGTGATGCGGTACGAGCTTCGCCGCCGCGGCATCCCCAAGCTGAAAGTGGTCTATTCCAGGGAAAAACCGATGACGCCCATCGACGATATGGCCATCAGCTGCCGCACCCACTGCATCTGTCCGCCGGGTACGGCGCGGAAATGCACACAGCGCCGGCAGGTACCAGGCAGCAACGCCTTCGTTCCCTCCGTCGTCGGACTGATTATCGCCGGCGAGGTGGTCAAAGATCTGACCGGCGTCGTCGGGGGCGGACTCGCATGATTTATCTGGACTATTCGGCCAACACACCGGCGGCCGCTCCCGTTCTGGAACGCTTTGTCCGTACGGAACAGCTTTTTCCGGGAAATCCGAATTCGCATCACAGCGCAGGGGAAGCTGCCCGTCAGGAAATGGAGCGCGTCACCGCTTCCATTGCCGCGCTGCTCGGCGTTCATCCCTCGGAAATCATCTACACGTCCGGCGCAAGCGAGGCCAACAATCTCGCCATCAAAGGAATTGCCCGCATGTCGCGCCACATCGGGAAGCACATCATCTCCACCCCTCTCGAGCACAGTTCGGTCAGCGGCTGTCTGACGTACCTGCAGGAGCTGGGTTATGAGATCGATCTGGTGGACATTCAGCGGGACGGAACCGTCTCGACGGAGCATCTGGCCGAGCTGATGCGGAAGGACACGGTCCTGGTGGCAGTGTGCGCAGTCGACAGTGAACTGGGAACCGTCCAGCCGATCCGTGAAATCGCGGACATTGTCCGAAGGTATCCCGGGTGCAAGCTCCACGTCGACGCGACACAAGCGGTCGGGAAGACGGAGCTGTTTCCGGATGCCGCGGACACCATGAGCTTGTCCTCCCACAAGTTTTACGGTCTGAACGGCTGCGGGCTTCTTTACCGCCGCAAGGACTGCATACTCGAGCCGCTGATTCACGGAGGAGCCAGCACGACCATCTACCGCAGCGGTACGCCCGCTTTGGCTCTGGCGGCGTCCACGGAAACCGCACTGAGACTCGCGCTCACCGGACAGGAGAAAAATACGGCGGCAGTCCGAGCATCCAACGCCTTTCTGAGGGAAGCATTGTCCGCTTATCCGCGGGTACGGTGGAACAGTCCGCCGGATGCAGTGCCGCACATTCTGAACCTCAGTGTGACCGGAACGCGAGGGCGTGATTTTCAGAGCGCGCTGGACCGGCATGGTGTATGCGTCTCCGTCAAGTCGGCCTGTTCGGTGGAAAACACGCCCTCGCGCGCCGTTTTTGCGGTGAGCCGGGACCGGAAAAACGCAATGGCCTCCTGGCGTATCAGCCTCAGTCCGCTCACCACGCAGGAGGAGCTGGAGGAATTTGTATCAATCTTTAACCTGTGCTGCAAGGAGCTGACGTCATGAGAAAGGAACTGGAACCCTATCAGATCATCGAACGAAGCATCATCAAAAAATACCGGAAAACGCTGTGGAATCCGTTTATCGCAGCGGTCAAGCGGTATGAACTGATCCAGGCCGGCGACCGGATTGCGGTGTGCATTTCCGGCG
>JBJFGC010000189.1:0-3592 GCA_051892315.1 Eubacteriales bacterium | reverse complement strand
CCCTCTAAAACGCGAAGATTACCGCCACTTCCGCCCGTACCGAACCCCTGTTCCGCAGCGAGGAGGAGTACCGCGCCTTCGCTGACCGCCACGCCCGGGCGACGGTTGAGCATTCGTCCCTCCAGGACTACAGCGGAAACGCCTACCTCGGCATTGACTGCGGCAGTACCACCACCAAGCTGACCCTCATTGACGACGAAAACCGCATTCTCTACCAGTACTACAGCTCCAACCGCGGCAATCCCGTCGAGATTGTCCGCGCGCAGCTCACCGAAATTTATAACCTCTGCGGCGACCGCGTGCATCTTGTTTCCTCCGCTGTCACCGGCTACGGGGAGGAGCTGATCCGTCACGCTCTCGGCATCGACCACGGCATCGTCGAAACCGTCGCGCACTATACCGCCGCGCGGTATTTCAAGCCCGACGTCGACTTTATTCTCGATATCGGCGGGCAGGACATCAAGTGCTTCCGCATCCGCAACGGCGCGGTCGACAGCATCATGCTCAACGAAGCCTGCTCCTCCGGCTGCGGTTCCTTCATCGAAACGTTCGCCCGCGGAATGAACTATACCGCGGAGGAATTTGCCAAAAAGGGACTGTTCGCGGCCGCTCCCGTCAACCTTGGCAGCCGCTGCACCGTCTTCATGAACTCGCAGGTCAAGCAGTCGCAGAAGGACGGCGCGACCGTGGAGGATATTTCCGCCGGCCTTTCCCAGAGCGTCGTGAAAAACGCGATTTACAAAGTCATCCGTGCGCATTCGCCGGACGAGCTGGGGCAGAACATTGTCGTACAGGGCGGGACGTTCCTCAACGACGCGGTTCTGCGGGCCTTTGAACGGGAAATCGGGCGCGACGTCATCCGTCCGGCCATCGCGGGTCTGATGGGTGCGTACGGCGCGTCCCTTTATGCGAAGGCCCACGTGCCGGAGACGACGAAGCTCATTTCGCCGCAGTCCCTCGTGGACTTTACCCACACCTCGAAAACCACCACCTGCCGCGGCTGCACGAACCACTGTCTGCTGACGGTCAACACGTTCCGCGGCGGGGAACGGTACATTTCCGGCAACAAGTGCGAAAAGGGACTGGGGCTGGACAACGTCAACGCGGACGTCCCGAACCTGCACGAGTACAAGCGGAACCGTCTGCTGTCAATGGCGCCGGACCATGTGCCGGAAACCATCGGCCCGCGCGGGGTCATCGGTTTCCCGATGGCGCTCGGAATGTACGAGCTGCTCCCGCTTTGGGTCGGCATCTTCTCGTCCCTCGGCTTCACGCCGGTTTTGTCGGGCGCGTCCAGCCGGCATACGTACGAGCTGGGACAGTTCTCCATCCCGTCCGACACGGCGTGCTATCCGGCGAAAATCATGCACGGCCACGTGGAAACGCTCGCCGCAATGGGCGTCGACACGATTTTCTATCCCCGCCTGACGTGGAACATTGACGAGCACGCGAGCGACAACCACTACAACTGTCCGGTGGTCGCGTACTACAGCGAGCTTTTGCGGGGGAACATGGACGTTCTGCGGGGCAAGCGGTTCTTGTATCCGTACCTGACGGTGAACAGCCGCAAGGAGCTTGCGCGGGAATTGTACCGTGAGCTGAAGCCGTACTATGACGACCTGACGAAGAAGGAAGTGAAGACAGCGGTGGACGCGGGCTTTGCGGAATACGAGGCGTACATGGACGGCATCGCAAAGGAAGGCGAACGCGCGGTGGCGTGGGCGCGGGAGCATGGCCGGCCGATTATGATTCTGGCCGGACGGCCGTACCACGCGGACGCGGAAATCGGCCACGGGATTGACAAGCTGGCGGTTTCGCTGGGGTTTGCGGTGGTGTCGGAGGACGCGGTGTACCGTCTGGCGGACACGCCGGACGTGCATGTGCTGAATCAGTGGACGTACCACTCCCGCCTGTACCGGAGTGCGGTGTTCGCGGCGCAGAACAAGGACGTGCAGCTCGTACAGCTGGTATCGTTCGGCTGCGGTGTGGACGCGATTACAACGGACGAGGTCAAGCGGATTCTGGAAGGGGCAGGAAAGTACTACACCCAGATCAAGATTGACGAAATTACAAACCTCGGCGCGGTGAAAATCCGCCTGCGCAGCCTTGCGGCCGTGATTTGACGAACAGAGGAAACGTGAGATGGATGGGACTTGCGGGGGAAACTTTTCCCCAAAAAAGCTTTCCCCCGCGCCCCATTCAAAAAACTTTGATAAGAAGGATTCACATAGATACAGAATGAACACCAATTACGTACAATTCACGGAAGAAATGAAATCCACGCACACGCTGCTGATTCCCAATATGCTTCCGATTCACTTCCGGCTCGTCAAGCGCGTACTGGAAAACTACGGCTACACGGCCGAGCTGCTGGAGACCAGCGGGCCGCAGATTGCCGAAACCGGCCTGAAGTATGTCCACAACGACACCTGTTACCCCGCGATTCTTGTCATCGGGCAGCTCATTGACGCCCTTCAGTCCGGCAAATACGACCCGCACAAATGCGCCCTGCTCCAGTTCCAGACCGGCGGCGGGTGCCGCGCGTCGAACTACGTCTCTCTCCTGCGCAAGGCCCTCATCAATGCGGGTCTTGACGACGTTCCGGTGATTCCGCTCGGCCTGTCCGGAATCGAGAGCCACCCGGGTTTCCCGAATTCCATCCCGATGTACTACCGCATGATGTACGGCGTTCTCTACGGCGACCTGCTGATGGCGCTGGTGAATCAGGTGCGTCCCGTGGAAAAAAACAAAGGGGACGCTCTGGCTTTGTGCAATCGCTGGGGCGACATCCTCGTGGACGAGATGAAGGCCCCCGCCATCAGCTACCGGAAGGTGAAGCAGAACTACCGCGCCATTCTGCGGGATTTCGCAAAAATCCCGCGGGAGGACCGCAAGCCTGTCCGGGTCGGTGTGGTGGGGGAGATCTACGTGAAGTTCTCCCCGCTGGGCAACAACTACCTCGACGACTTCCTCGTTTCCGAGGGAGCGGAGGTGGTGATGCCCGGTTTGCTGGACTTCTTCAACTACTGCCTCTACAACGGGATCATGGACTTTGAACTGTACCATCTGGGCGGTCTGAAGCATATTGTGAACCGCGTCGCCTACCAGTTCATCTGCAGCAAGCAGGCGGACATGATCGAGGCGATCCGCGAGGAAGGGACCTTCCGTCCGATGACCCCCTTCACCCACACCGTCGGTCTGGCGAAGGACTTCATCGGGCAGGGAACCAAAATGGGCGAGGGCTGGCTGCTCGTTTCGGAAATGCTTGAGCTGGCCGATTCGGGCGTCATGAACATTGTCTGCACCCAGCCCTTCGGCTGCCTGCCGAACCACATCTGCGGCAAGGGCATGATGAAGCCCATCAAGGAAAAAATTCCGGGCGTCAACATTGTCGCCATCGACTACGACGCGGGCGCGTCCGCGGTCAATCAGGAAAACCGTCTCAAGCTCATGCTCTCCGCTGCACGGCGGAACATGGAGACGGTGGGGGTATAAGCGCAGAGCGGGGTCCCCGGGGTTTGCCCCGGGGACCCCGCTCTTTGGAAAACGTCCCCGCTGTCAGCTTCCTATCCGCAGGACCTCATCCGCGGAG
>JBJFGC010000188.1:0-3624 GCA_051892315.1 Eubacteriales bacterium | reverse complement strand
CCTGGGTAGAGGAAATGGCAGCTCTTACCTGCCCGGATAAAATTGTATGGATCGACGGATCGGAAGAACAGGCAGATGCTCTCCGCGCAGAAGCTTGCTCCACCGGCGAAATGATAAAACTCAACGAAGAAAAGCTCCCCGGATGCTACCTGCACCGCACCGCCATCAATGACGTGGCCCGCGTGGAAAACAGAACCTTCATCTGCACCTCCAAAAAGGAAGACGCCGGCAACATCAACAACTGGATGGATCCCAAGGAATGCTATGAAAAGCTTTCCAAGCTCTACAAAGGCTCCATGAAGGGCAGAACCATGTACGTTATCCCCTACTCGATGGGCATTGTCGGCTCCGACTTTGCAAAGTACGGCATCGAGCTGACCGACTCCATCTACGTCGTTCTGAATATGCTCATCATGACCCGCGTGGGCAACAACGTTCTTGAAGCCCTCGGCGACAGCGCAGATTACATCAAGGGTCTGCACGCAAAGGCTGACCTCGACGAAGAAAACCGCTACATCTGCCACTTCCCGGAAGACAACACCATCTGGTCCGTCAACTCCGGCTACGGCGGAAATGTTCTTCTCGGCAAAAAGTGCTTTGCTCTCCGCATCGCGTCCTACCTCGGCCGCAAGGAAGGCTGGATGGCAGAACATATGCTCATCCTCGGCATTGAATTCCCGAACGGCGACGTGAAGTACATCTCCGCAGCGTTCCCGTCCGCATGCGGCAAGACCAACCTCGCTATGCTCATCCCGCCGGAAATTTACCGCAAGCAGGGCTACAAGGTATGGTGCGTCGGCGACGATATCGCATGGCTCCGCATCGGCAAGGACGGCAGACTGTGGGCCGTCAACCCGGAAAACGGCTTCTTCGGCGTTGCCCCCGGTACGAACGAAAAGTCCAACCCGAACGCGCTCCACACCTGCATGAAGGACACCATCTTCACGAACGTCTGCCACAACCTCGACGACAACACCGTTTGGTGGGAAGGTCTCGACAACAACCCGCCGAAGAACGCCGAAAACTGGCGCGGCGAGCCGTGGGATTACACCAAGTACGACAAGACCAACAAGGTTCAGACCGCAGGTGCTCATCCGAACTCCCGCTTCACCGCGAAAGCCATCAACTGCCCGTGCCTCTCTTCTGAATTCAACAATCCCGCAGGCGTTCCGATTTCCGCAATCGTCTTCGGCGGACGCCGCGCAAAGACCGCTCCGCTGGTTTACCAGTCCACCTCCTGGCAGAACGGTACGTTTGTCGGCTCCATCATGGCCTCCGAAACCACCGCAGCAGCCGCAGGCGCCGTTGGCGTTGTCCGCCGCGACCCGATGGCAATGCGTCCGTTCGCCGGCTACGACATGGGCGATTACTTCGCACACTGGCTCGAAATGGGCAAGAAGATTCCGAATCCTCCGAAGATTTTCCACGTCAACTGGTTCCGTACCGACGACGAGGGCAACTTCATCTGGCCCGGCTTCGGTGACAACATGAGAGTCCTCCTCTGGATCCTCGCGCGCTGCGAAGGCACCGTTGACGCCGACCTCACCGCCATCGGCTACGTTCCGAAGGCAGAGGATATCAACATCGAAGGTCTGGACGGCATCACCATCGACACCCTGCGTGATCTTGTTTCCGTGGATGTTGAAAGCTGGAAAGCCGACGTTCAGAACATCAAGGACTTCTACGCTCAGATCGGCAACCGCGTTCCCGCTGAGCTTTACGAGGAACTGTCCGGCCTGGAAGCAAGACTTGGTTGAGGTTCGCTCGATCTGCTAAAGAACAAATAATGTGAGTTCGCCGGGGGAAAGCTTTTTTTCAAAAAAGTTTCCCCCGCGAATCCCATCCACCTCACGTTAAAATAAAGTTTTGGGTGCAAATCTGTTCGGTCTGCACCCAAAATTTGTTCTTCACAGCTTGATTTTTTTGAGGAAATATGCGATAATGAAAGAAAAAACGGAGTTTACGTATGAATCTGACTGGACATCTGAAAACGGTCAGCCGCCACCGCGCGCTGGTTTTGAAGTATTGCATTCTGTGCGGCATCCCCTTCCGCGGACTTGTACATGACCTTTCAAAGTTTTCGCCCACCGAATTTCTCAACGGCGCCCTCTACTACGAGCAAGGCGGACGCAGTCCGAACGAGCACGAGCGCGAGGTCAAGGGATATTCCGACGCATGGATGCACCACAAGGGCAGAAATCCGCACCACTACGAATACTGGTTTGACGTGAATCCCCGAACCCGCCAGTATGAGCCGGTCCCGATGCCCCTCGAATACCTCAAAGAAACCTTCTGTGACCGCGTTGCCGCCAGCCGGATCTACAAAGGCAAGGATTACACCGATGACGAAGCCCTCAACTATTTCAAAAGCCGCCCCGCCGAAAAAATCATGCACCCCTGCACGGCCTGCATCCTCGAATCGTGGCTGACCATGCTCGCCCGCGAAGGCGAAGCCAAAACCTTCGCCTACATCCGTCGGATCGGGGAAATCAAATATAAAAAGAAATGAAGCTTCCCATTCCTCAAAAAGAACGTGCAAGTCAGACGATTTGCACGTTCTTTGTTTCGGGTTCTCTCATCAAACATGATCCGCACTTTCCACGTACAGCGGGAGGGGGAACCAGGAACGGATGGCCGGGGACAGGCGGCGGGTATACGGCGAGTGGAGACCGCAGAAAAGCTGCATGGCTTCCATGTGGCTCAGTTCCAGGTCGCAGGGACCGTCGCAGGGCTCCACGGAGGCTGCATTGCCTTTCACGGTGAGGCGGAGCCTGCAGTCGCCCGCATATCCGTGGATGTACAGCGTCAGCACGCCGTCCGCGAGTTCCTCGACGGTCGTTTTCAGACGCAGCAGCGCGCCGACAACCTTTTCGTAGTTGAAAATGTTGAACATGTCGCAGGTACCCAGTTCCGTATGTTCGCAGATTTTCATCGCCGCCTCCAGCGTCACGGTGTCCCACGCCGGAATGCTCATGTCCACGCTGCCGTACGAGCGGACATAGTTCCGTACAACGTCGTTGAAGTCCGCCGGATCCGCCAGCGTAAGCTCCTTCAGGCCGCCGACAAAATAGCCGATGAACGCGCCGTCCTTCCGGACCGCATGCACCGTTGTGCACCACGAACGGGCAATGTCAAAGAATTTTTCCCGCGGACGGACGGTATGCTCGGGACGGGTGTTGTGCAGTGCGTACATCTGGTCGAGAAGGTCTGCGTCGTCCGCCGTTACGTCAAGGATTTCCAGTTCCGTGAACGGGACATTGCGGAACACGTGGCGCAGGTTCGTCGCGTTGATGGAAGCATGGTACTCCGGACCGATGGCGTCAAAGCCGAAATAGCCGTACCGCTGCCGCTGACCGCCGAGAATGGAAAAATCCACACCGTCGCGCACCATATCGGACAGCGCCATGTTCATACAGTCAATCATGTACCCCTTTGAGCGGGCGTACGGGTGAACCGCCACGTTTCCGATCCCGCGGCAGCAAAGCTCTTCCCCGCCGACGGACAGGACCGAGTCAAACGCGCCGATGGCCGCCTTGAGCCGTCCGTTTTCGGTGACAACGTAGTTGGCATGACATGGGTCGCATTCCGGATTGTACAGCTTCGGAAGGAGCTTCTTGAAGTCCT
>JBJFGC010000187.1:0-3626 GCA_051892315.1 Eubacteriales bacterium | reverse complement strand
TCGACACCATCGACACCATCGACATTCTCGACTGCAACGGCGGCGACCACGGCTATCCCTTTGCCACCAATTTCAATCCCGAGGTCAATCTGCGGGAGGTGTCCGCTCCCGGAAGCTACTGGGAAAACGCACATTGGGTGGAAATTCCTGCTATGAGCATCCATCGCACGTACGACTTTGACTGTGTGGGAACCAAGGACATGTACCTCCTTCATCACGAGGAAATCGAGTCACTCGCCAAAAACATCCCCGAAGCCAGAAGAATCCGCTTTTTCATGACCTTCGGGCAAAGCTATCTCACACACATGAAATGTCTCGAAAACGTCGGAATGCTCTCTACAACGCCGGTTCTCTTTGAGGGGCAGAAAATCGTACCGATTCAGTTTCTCAAGGCGCTGCTTCCGGACCCTGCCAGCCTTGGTCCCCGTACCCACGGAAAAACCAACATCGGCTGCATCTTTACGGGAAAGAAGGACGGCGTGGAAAAGACCTACTATATTTACAATGTATGCGACCATCAGGAATGTTACCGCGAGGTAAAAAGTCAGGCCATCAGCTACACCACCGGCGTTCCTGCTATGTGCGGAGCGCTCATGCTGCTCACTGGAAAATGGAAAAAGGCAGGCGTATACACCGTGGAGGAGCTGAATCCCGACCCGTTCCTGGATGCGCTTGACCGGTATGGTCTGCCCCGCCGCGAAAACCGTGCGCCGGTTCTGGTGGATTGAGGGAGAGCATGAACGTATACGACAGCCGTCCGCCTTTTGCAGCGTTGAAGGGGCAGTCTCCGGAAAAATGGTTCGGTACTCTGCCGACGCCCTGCTACGTCATTGACGAGGAGCAGCTCCGGAAAAACGGTGAAATTCTCGCCTCGCTCATCCGGAATACGGGCTGCAAAATTCTGCTTGCGCAGAAGGCGTTTTCCAATTACGACTTCTATCCGCTCTTATCCGGCTATTTATCGGGCAGCGAAGCGAGCGGGCTGTATGAGGCGCGTCTGGGCGCCGAGGAAATGCCCGGGAAGGAAGTTCATGTTTTCTGCGCAGCCTACCGTGAAGACGAATTCGAGGAACTTCTGTGCTGTGCGGACCATATTGTATTCAATTCCCCGGGGCAGCTGAAAAAATTCGGCCCTGACGCGAAAAAACGCGGCAAAAGCGTCGGGCTGCGGATCAATCCGGAATGCTCCACGCAGAGCGGTCACGAGCAGTACGATCCCTGTGCAGCAGGCAGCCGTCTTGGTACGACGCGTGCGGTATGGAATCGTGAAGGGAGTGATGAGCTGCTCTCCCTTCTGGACGGTCTGCACTTTCATACGCTCTGCGAGCAGGACGCAGACGCACTGGCCGTCACGCTGCGCGCAGTGGAACAAGCCTTCGGGGACCTTCTGCCGAAGATGAAGTGGCTGAACCTTGGCGGAGGCCATCACATCACGCGGGAAGGCTATAACACAGCGGAGCTGGAACGTCTTCTTCTGCACGTGAAGCAGACATGGAATCTGCAGGTCTATCTCGAGCCCGGCGAGGCAGTTGCGCTCAATGCGGGCTATCTGGTAAGCCGTGTTCTGGACATCGTTCAGAACGGTGAATTCCGCATTGCGATTCTGGACGCCAGCGCCGCCTGTCATATGCCCGACGTTCTCGAAATGCCCTACACCCCTCCGCTCTGCGGTGCCGGCTCTCCTGAACAGTTCCCCTACGTTTACCGTCTGGCCGGCCCCACCTGTCTGGCGGGCGACGTCATCGGTACCTACAGTTTCCCCGCCCCTTTAGTCCCCGGCGATCTTCTCCTCTTCGGCGACATGGCCATCTACTCCACCTGCAAAAACAACACCTTCAACGGCATCCCTCTCCCCGACATCTGGAAAAGACAGGAAAGCGGGAAGCTGGAGAGACTCACGAAATTTGGGTATGAGGATTTCAAGGGGAGATTGGGGACAAGAAGGTAGAATGATCGCCGTATCTTTTCCAAAATCCACTGAAACGGATTGCAAAATACCAAACCAAAGAAAAAACTCTCTTTATGAAAGCATGCGGGAAGGTCCTTTTTCCAAAGGTCCTTCCCGCATTCGCTTATTTTACCGCACAGCCGAACATATGCACAATGTTCATATCCTCGTCCATGTCCAGTCCATGACTGCCGCAGCCACCGTCGATTTCGTGACAGCCGTGGTCGGGGCAGAAGCCGTAAAACGTAAGATGTCCCGTCCAGTTTTCGCGTACCGCGTCGATAAGAGAAGCAAAATCGTCCGCGTTCCTGCGAAGCGCCGCGAGGGAACGCTCATGTTCCGGTGCATTCTTATGCATGGTCGAGTCATAGTTGCCGTTGTAGACCACCAGAAGGTCGTATTCGTCGGCGCGAATGAGTTCATGCGCCTTCGCGTTGACCTCGTCGACGGTGTCATAAATGAAGTAATCCATCGGACGCTCCAGAAAAATCTTCGACATGCTGCAGGCCGTTTCCGCGACAATAGCGCACTTTTTTCCGGCACGGAACACGGCATCAAACAAGGTGTCGGTCTTCAATACCGGCTTCTCGTACCGCTGGATGCCATGGACGGACGGGTCCGCGCCGGTGTACATGGACGCAAAGCAGACGGGCGTCACAGACGGCAGAACGGATTTCACGGGAATCTGCAGATCGGTCCGCAGCAGCGCGGGCATGAGCAGGTCCGTGTACTTCTGATACAGCCAAAGGGCGATGGCGTCGGGGTTGTACATGAGAACGCGGTCAAACACGGTGATTCCATCCGGAAGAAACTGCCTTGCATTTTCGACAACAAGAGCGTTCGCTTCATCGGCGAAATGCGGTGCATCGATGCCCATCAGCGCGGCAACCGTTGCCGCTGTTTGTGTGATTCGTGATTTGCTGTACATAAAAATACTCCTTTTCAAAATTTGTGAAGTTTTCGTTAAGAGAATCCCATCCCAAAACAAACCAAACAAAACGCTTCTTCGACACTCCTCCCCCGAACCTCACGACCCTGTCGATTTATAGTGCCGGATTCCCAGCCGCCACAGCAGCAGGCACGGCGCCAGAAAGACCACCGAAACCATCGGAAGGAAACAGTAAAACATTTCGCTCGTCCGTCCGGTCAGATAGAGCATCGGGTAATACTGGCACAGCGCAAGCGGAATCACGAACGTATAGAATTTCAGAATTCCGTCACCGTAGATTGCCAGAGGATACGCGCCGAACTGCCGGCCGCCGTCCGTAAAAATATTCATGAACTCCAGCCCCTCCGTCGTGAAGAAGCAAATGGACGCGTAGATAATAAACAGTCCCGTGAACACGACCGTCCCGCCGGCAATCATCAGCGCCAGCGTCAGGATTTTGTCCCCTGTCCACTCCACGCCGCACGTCGGAAGAAGGACGCAGAACATCACCACCGCCTGCAGAAACCGGCCGAGTCGGGTGAATTCAATCTTTGACCCCAGTACCTGCAGAATCACATTCCGCGGACGAACCATGATCCGGTCAAATTCTCCGTTGCCGAGCATCGGCGCAAAATGGTCAAAGCCTCTGGCAAAGCATTCCGCAATGGAGAAGGCCATCAGCACCGCCGCGAAGCACAGCATGACTTCGTTCATCGTGAAACCTTCCACCGCGTGGAACCGCCGCATCAG
>JBJFGC010000186.1:0-3630 GCA_051892315.1 Eubacteriales bacterium | reverse complement strand
CACCCGTTGTAACGGAAGAAGGAATGGGGATTGTGCCAGACAATACCATGTTCGTTTTCTCTGTGAATTGACATAACAGACCTCCTGTTTGCTTATTCAAAGGATTTGTACGAGAAAGGTGGATAGGGACATCGTTGGGTACAGATCGTTCCATCTGTACCCAACCTTATGTTTATGCTGTATGAAATTTTGGAAAAGGATATACGGCTTCTCTTTTCTTGGTCTCACTCAACCGTCGGCGGAACCCAGCCATATTTATAGCTGTTCGATTTCGGCGTGCAGACGTATTTGGCAGCGTTGATGAGAACACGCTGAACTTCGGGATTGTGGTAGGTCGGAACCGACTCATGACCCGGACGGAAGTAGAAAATCTTGCCGCGGCCTCTCTTGTAGGTGCAGCCGCTGCGGAAGACTTCGCCGCCGGTGAACCAGCTGATAAAGACAAGCTCATCGGGCTGCGGAATGAGGAAGTGCTCACCGTAGGTTTCCTCATGCTCGAGGATGATGTTCTCGCCGATGCCTTCCGTGATGGGATGGCCCTGCTCGATGACCCAGAGAATTTCCTTGTCGCCGGATTCACGCCACTTCAGTTCGCTGGAAGGCGTGCCGCAGAGCTTCTGGAAAATCTTGGACGCATGACCGGAGTGCAGAACGACCATGCCCATACCCTGGTAAACTCTTTTGGCAACACGGTTGACCACCTCGTCCGGCACGTCGCCATGACGCATGTGGCCCCACCAGAACAGAACGTCGGTATCATCTAGTACCTCGTCGGTCAGGCCGCATTCCGGATCGTCCAGCGTTGCGGTGCGAACCTCATAGCCGGCTGCTTCGAGGAAGCGTTTGATGCACATGTGAATTCCGTCCGGATAAATCGCCTTTACCGCTGCGTCGGTCTTCTCATGAGCAAATTCATTCCATACTGTGATTTTCATGTTTGTATCTCCTTATGAATTATGATGATCAAATGTGGTTTCCGGGTCAACTTTCTAAAGAAAGTTTTTTCCCCTTTCCGACCTTTTTGCGCCGGAAAAGAGTGGGAGGATGGGGGGAACTGCAGATTTTTCGCGTTTATTTTACGTCAGATCGACCCATGTTCCGGTTTCGGAGGACGCAAGGATGGCATCCAGCAGACGTTCGTTGACGATACCGTCGTTGATGTCGGCATTCAGACCATCGCCGCAGCCGTTCAGGACGTCCGCGAAGGACTGCATCTGGTCGACGCGCATGTCCTGCGGAATTTCGACGGGAACGTATTTTCCGCCTGTTTCCGCGTCGGCGATTTCGAGTTCATCGACGCCGGGAATACGGTCGAGGTGGTAGACAAGCGCGCCGCGCTCGCCGTAGACTTCCATGCGCTGGTAGTTACCGCGGCCGTACGCGAAACGGGAAATCTGGAACGAAGCAGAAATACCGCCGGTCATGTTTGCGAGAATGTTGGAGAAGTCGTCGACGTCCACCGGGCCAGTGCCTTCGCCGTCCACGAGGCGGCGTTCCTTCACGATGGTGCCGAGATGGGAGACGACCGAGGTATACTGCTGACCGGTGACAAACGAAACGAGGTCAAGTCCGTGGCAGCCGAGGTCACCGAGCGCACCGGACGCGGCAATGGATTTGACATACCGCCAGACGAGCGGGCAGTCGGCCTGACGAAGCCCCCATGCCTGGTAATACTGCATGTTGACATGATGGACAGCGCCGAAGCGTCCGGAGAGAAGGAGACTGCGCAGGTAACGCGCGGCAGCTTTGTAGCGGTAGGAGAAATAAATCATACTCGCCACGCCGGCGTTTTTTGTAATCTCCGCAAGCTCGACAGCCTGCGCGGTATCCATCGTTACCGGCTTTTCAACGCCGTACGGTTTTCCGGCCCGCGCGGCAGCGGCCGCGATTTCAAAATGGACATTGTTCGGGGTGGAAATGTCAACGGCGTCCACGTCGGGGCAGGCGATGAGATCGCGGTAATCGGTGAAGCAGTGGTCTTCGGGAATGCCGTAGGCGGCGGCACGTTCACGAAGACGGTCCGGATTGATGTCACAGAGCGCGGTGAGTTTCAAATCGGCGGACGCGCGGATGCCCGGAATGTGAACCCCGCCGGAAATTCCGCCGAGCCCCACCGAGCCGATTCGGTAAACAGCCATAATGGAGAATCCTTTCTTGAACTTTCGAACAATTTTGGTTGCCCTCATTTTATCATACTTACCGGAAAAATGCAAGACAGAATTATGAATTCTCCATAACAACGGAAGTCACTTTTTATCGAAAACAATATATTTCTTCATATTCCTGTGATATAATAATGTGAGTTGGACGGGGAGGGCTTTCCCGAAAAAGCCCCTCCCCGAACCCCACCTCAAAAACTATCAAGAAAGAACAGAAATTGAATGCTGTGCCAACCCAACAGAAAAGAAGGAGCCCTACGTGACACTGATTGAATTTTTTTCCATGACGCCGGTCGAGAATCTTCTTTCCGCGCTGGCCCTTCGGCCGGACAAAATTGTTTATGTCAGTCCGGAATCTCGTAAAGTCATCCGCGCTATCCCGATTTATCAGAAAATTCTTGAGGGACGCGGCATTTTTACAGAAATGCGGGTGAAAAGCATTTCCAAAAACGACCTGGAAGCCGTCGTTGCCGCGCTCTATGACATTTTGTCCGACCCGTCCGATGACTACGTCATCGACATTTCCGGAGGGGACGAAGGTGCGCTTGTCGCGTTCGGTATCGTGTTGGGCGGTACATCGCTGCGGGTGTCGGCCTTCCGGATGAACGCGGTGAGTCGACGCGGCGTCTGGTTCCGTTTCCTGGACGACGGCCGAAGAAAAATCGAGCGCACCGTTCTGGATTTTTCGGGCCGCAGCCAGGTCTGCCTTAATGTTCGGGAAAACGTCCTCCTGCACGGCGGACGTATTTACAGCGAATCGTGTGTCTTTTCGAGAGAAGACCCCGTCTGTGAGGATATTGAAAAGCTGTGGGCCATCTGCCGCCGCGACTGCGCGGGATGGAACGCAAAAATCAACCGCTTTTCGGCCTCCGTCCGTTCGTTTGCGGGCGAACAGGGACTTTATTCCCTCCCGGATGACGTCCTCGGTCGAAAGGGCGGCGTCGACCGGGAGCTGTGGCAAAGCCTGGTCGGGGGCGGGTTCCTCTTGATCGACGAAACGGCTTCATACAATGGCGTCACGCTGTTCCGGTACAAAAACAAGCCGGTGCAGGACTGTTTGACAAAAGCCGGTTCGCTGTTTGAATACTACACTTATAAAACCGCGTTGGAATGCGAACAGAATGGGGAACCGGTGTTCGACAGCGTAGCAACGGGCGTTGTCCTTGGCTGGAAGGACGACGCGAACAGCACGCGGAACGAAATCGACGTGATGCTGATGGCAGGGCTGACTCCGGTGTTCCTTTCGTGTAAGAACGGCGAGGTGGGGACCGACGAGTTGTACAAGCTGAATACGGTGGCGGAAAAGTTCGGCGCGGGCCGTGCGCGGTGCGCCCTGGCCGTAACCTCGTTTTTCGACCCGCAGGACCGTTCCTATGGCGGAGACGCGGCGGTCGGAAGTATGAAAGGGCGCGCGGATGACATGAAAATCCGGATTCTCGGCTCGGCGGTGAGCCTGATTGTGCTCATGTAC
>JBJFGC010000185.1:0-3636 GCA_051892315.1 Eubacteriales bacterium | reverse complement strand
TTCCCAGATGTACGAAAAAGTAAGCGAGACCAGAGGCGACGAGTAAGGTTCTTCGTCCTTGGTAACGCTTCACTCAGAGCTTTTGAAAAAAGTGTCCCTCGGGGTTACTGTGTAACCCCGAGGGACACTTTTCCCTAAATGGGATGTTGAGTCAAGCACTCCACATCTCCGCTCAAGTGGAAAATCAAGCAGGAAGCCTACCCATTCTCCCTCTCGAAATAGTACTTTTTGTTATGCGCACAAATACTTTGGACGACACCGACACAGAGGTACATGGAAACCATGGAGGAGACGCCGTAGGAAAAGAAGGGGAGCGTGATGCCAACGACGGGAAGCATCGCCAGACACATGCCGATGTTTTCCGCCGACTGCGCAACCAACATACCCGCAATTCCGACACAAATGTACGTCGCATAGTTTTTGCGCGCTCCCTTTGCAATCCAGAGAATACGGATAATCATGGTCGTAATCAGAACGATGTACAGAAAGGTCCCGATGAAGCCGAACTTCTCCGCAAATGCCGCGAACAGAAAGTCCGACTGCCCTTCGCTCAGCGAAAAATATTTCGACCCTCCCGAGAAGCCCGCACCGCGGAAGCCTCCTGAAATAATGCAGGTTCGGCTGGCAATGGCCTGCCACCCTTTGTCCAGCGGATCAAGATCCGGCTGAAAACCAATGAGAATCCGCTGCTGCCGTGTTTCGGACAAACGTGACCACAGGAACGGAGCCGCCGCGACTCCCGCTCCCACTGCACCTGCAAAATACCAAAGCGAAAGTCCCGAGGAAAACAGCATGAATACCGTAATCGCTATGTACACCAACGCCATCCCAAGGTCCCCCGTCGGCATCAGCAGCCCAAGAATGAGCAGCGTGTGTGCCGCAAGCTGAAGCACCGAGGACGGACGGTTGATTTTGTCCTTCAGCCGGTCAAGATGCAGGGCATACACAATGATGTAGGTGATCTTGACAAACTCAGCCGGCTGAAACGAAATCGAAATTCCGCCCGCCGGAAGGATGATCCAGTTCCGGTTGCCGTAGCTGCCGTCCCCCCAGAAATCGACAAGCAGCAGCAGGGCGATGCTGAGTCCGAAAAAGACATACTTCATTCGGGAAATCAGCGCATCGTAATCAATGAACGTAACCGCCATCATTGCGGCAACGCCGACAAAAACCGCCAGAATCTGCATTTTTACATAATACGTTCCGTACGCGTCGGACGTCGCAGCCAGCGTCAGAACGCTCAGTCCGCTCATCCCCAGCGCACAAATCAGAATCACCGGATCAATTCTGCGCAGCTTTTCCGAATTGGTTATAGAAAATTCTTTCAATTTGTCTCTTCATTATCAATAAGCGATCCCCCAGTATACCATGTGCTTAGCCGGCTTGCCGCAGCAGACACAGGTATCGGAGAGATGCTCCTGCTCGAAGGGGATGCAGCGGGAGCCGACGCCGGTCAGTTCCTTGACACGGTCTTCGCATTCCTCGTCGCCGCACCACATCGCCTTGACAAAACCGTCGCCGTGAGCAGACAGGGCTTCCCGTATTTCGTCGATGGTCGTGCAGGAGTAGGTTCGGTTTTCGCGATTGGCGAGCGCCTTGGCGTACATGCCGTCGCGGATCTCACGCAGCTTGGCCGCTACCGTTTCCTCAATGGCTTCGATGGAAACGACGGTCTTTTCCATATTGTGACGGGTCACGACAACGCACTGACCGTTTTCAATGTCGCGCGGGCCCATTTCAATGCGGAGCGGAACGCCTCTCATTTCGTATTCCGCAAACTTCCAGCCGGGGCTGTTGTCGCTGTCGTCCAGCTTGACGCGGAATTTGGACGCAAGACGGTCGTAAAGGGCGCGGTTGGCTTCCAGGACACCGTCCTTGTGCATAGCAACAGGAACAATCACCACCTGAATCGGTGCGACTGCCGGAGGCAGAACAAGACCGTTGTCGTCGCCGTGGGTCATGATGATACCGCCGATCATACGCGTGGTCACGCCCCACGATGTCTGGAACGGATAACAAAGCTTGTTGTCGCGGTCGGTGAACTGAATGTCAAACGCCCGCGCGAAGCCGTCGCCGAAGTAATGGGACGTACCTGCCTGGAGCGCCTTGCCGTCGTGCATCATGGCTTCGATGCAATAGGTATCCTCCGCGCCGGCAAATTTGTCGGACGGGGTCTTCGCACCCTTGATGACCGGAATGGCGAGGTCGTTGGTGTGGAAATCGGCGTAGACGTTGAGCATCTGTACGGTTTCCGCGCGCGCTTCTTCCGCCGTCGCGTGCATCGTGTGTCCCTCCTGCCACAGGAATTCGCGGCTGCGGAGGAACGGACGGGTGGTCTTTTCCCAACGTACGACGGAACACCACTGGTTGTAGAGCTTCGGCAGATCACGATAGGAACGGATGATGTTGGCGTAATGCTCGCAGAACAGCGTTTCCGAGGTCGGGCGGACGCAAAGCCGCTCGGTCAGAGGCTCGTTTCCGCCGTGTGTGACCCACGCCACCTCGGGTGCAAAGCCCTCAACATGGTCCTTTTCCTTCTGCAGGAGCGATTCCGGAATAAACATCGGCATGTATACGTTTTCGTGGCCAAGCTCCTTGAAGCGGGCATCGAGGATTTTCTGGATGTTTTCCCAGATGGCATAACCGTACGGCCGGATAATCATACAGCCTTTGACGCTGGAATAGTCGATGAGGTCGGCCTTTTTGCAGATGTCGGTATACCACTTCGCAAAATCCACATCCATAGGAGTGATATCCTGTACAAGCTTTTTATCGTTTTTCATAAAACGAAAATCCTTTCAAGTATGTTTTGTTTTTTAGAATCCTACGTTTATTCGACTTTCGTAAGTCTTGCGTAGGTTGCCATGAGTTTCTTGGTTCCAACCCGGTCAAACGCGATTTCGTACAGCGTGTCGCTTCCCATTTTCCGTGACGAGAGGATGGTCCCTTCTCCGAATGTGACGTGCTTCACGCGGTCACCCGCGTCAAACCCCTGTACGTCTGCCGTATTTCCGGGCGACTTCAAGGAAGTCAGCGCGGGGGACGGCTTGGACGTTTCGTTGACAAAATGGTTCACAGGCTTCTGCTTGACCGGACGCTGACGAAGCTGGCGAAGCTCGGCATCCTGCGGCGCTTCGTCCTCCCGCTCGGTCAGCTCCGGCGGAATTTCACACGCAAAGCGGGAAAGCTGGTTCGAACCGGAACGACCGTTCATCATACGGTCCCGGACATGGGTTATGTACAGATTCTTTTTCGCCCGGGTAATGGCAACGTAGGCCAGGCGGCGTTCCTCCTCAATTTCCTCGTCCTTGAAGGTCGTCTGGAAGCTGGGGAAAATGTTTTCCTCCATGCCGGGCAGGAAAACCGTCGGGAATTCCAGCCCCTTCGCCGAGTGAATGGTCATGAGCACCACTGCGTCCGCCGTTTCGTCGTACTTGTCGACGTCCGACACGAGCGCAACGTCCTCGAGGAATCCGACCAGGGACGGCTCGTCCGTCGTTTCTTCGTATTGACGGGCAGCGGAAACCAGCTCGCCGAGGTTGTTCAGGCGGTCGTCGCGTTCGGAAAGGTCCGTCATATCGTGAAGCATCTTATTGTAGCCGGACTGTTCGATCACCAGTTCGATCAGCTCGGAGG
>JBJFGC010000184.1:0-3639 GCA_051892315.1 Eubacteriales bacterium | reverse complement strand
GACGAGGTCGCGCTGGTCGAAATCAATCCGGCCAACCAGCCCAGTCCCAATACCACATGGCGTGAATTTTCTCTGATCGAATCAACCCCAGGCGGAAAATACCGTCGGGAAATGACGTGGAAGGAATTTGATACCAAAGCCAACCGCTTCGCCAACCTGCTTATGACCCGCGGAGTGAAGAAAGGCGATAAAGTCGCCATCCTTCTCATGAACTGCCTTGAATGGCTGCCGGTTTACTTTGGTATTCTGAAAACCGGTGCGCTCGCTGTTCCCATGAACTACCGCTATACCAGCGACGAGATCAAATACTGCGCAGAGCTTGCGGACGTCTCCGTCCTCATCTTCGGTGTGGAATTCATCGACCGCGTGGAAGCGGTCTACCGTGATCTCCCGCTTTTGAAAAACCGGTTTTTCGTCGGCCCCAATCCGCCGGAATTCGCCGACAGCTACGACCGTCTGGTCACCTTCTGTTCTTCCGTTGCGCCCGCCGTGGAGTATAACGAGGATGACGATGCTGCCATCTACTTCTCCTCCGGCACAACCGGCTTTCCGAAGGCCATTCTGCACGCCCACCGTGCCCTTCTCACCTCCTGTCAGGTCGAACAGCACCATCACGGTCAGACGCGCGACGACGTGTTCCTCTGCATCCCCCCGCTGTACCATACCGGTGCGAAAATGCACTGGTTCGGCAGCCTGATTTCCGGCAGCCGTGCCGTCATTCTCAAGGGCGTCTCCCCCGAATGGATTCTGCGTGCGGTCTCCGAAGAACGCGCCACCATCGTCTGGCTCCTCGTACCGTGGGCGCAGGATATCCTGGATGCCATCGACCGCGGCGACCTGCACATGGAAGACTACCGCCTCTCCCAGTGGCGTCTCATGCACATCGGCGCGCAGCCCGTCCCGCCGTCCCTCATCAAACGCTGGAAGGAACACTTCCCTCACCATCAGTACGACACCAACTATGGCCTGTCGGAATCCATCGGTCCCGGCTGCGTCCATCTTGGTGTGGAAAACATCAGCAAAGTCGGCGCCATCGGTGTCCCGGGCTACCTCTGGGAAGCGGACGTCGTCGCGCCGGACGGAACCAGTGTCACCGGCGAGGACGTCGGCGAACTGATTGTACGCGGCCCCGGCGTGATGAAGTGCTACTATAAAAACGAAAAGGCCACCGCAGAAGTACTCAAGGACGGATGGCTGTATACCGGCGACATGGCCAAGCGCGACGAAGACGGCTTCATCTACCTCGTCGACCGGAAAAAGGATGTCATCATCACCGGCGGCGAAAATCTGTACCCGGTACAGATTGAGGATTTCCTCCGCAAAAACGACAAAATCAAGGACGTAGCCGTCATCGGCCTGCCGCACGAACGTCTCGGTGAAATCGCGGCAGCTATCATCGAACTGAAGCCCGATGTCACCGCTACCGAAGACGAAATCAACGAGTTCTGTCTGGATCTGCCGCGCTACAAGCGTCCGCGGAAAATCATTTTCGCCAAGGTTCCGCGCAACCCCACCGGCAAAATCGAAAAGCCGAAGTTGCGTGAAATCTACTGCGGCAAGCGGCTCGTTGAAGCCCAGACAACAAAATGAGCGAAACGCAAAAGAGCGTGACGTGGCTTGATTTGCGTGAAACCCGCCCCTTTGAGGAAATCCTGCGCGAACATGCGATACGATATCCTGCAATGACGCCGTGTGATGCGGTAAAGCTGATTTATCAAGCGACGTTCGGCGTTGGTCATCTTCTCACGGACGAGGCAGCCGTACGGGAACGGATCGCGAAAGAGGAAAAAAACGCTGTTTCTTTCCCGGCATCGCCGGCCGTCGAGGATATCGGCGGGGGATTTGCGCGGCTCTGCCTGAATCGCGGAATTCCTTCCGCATGGACAGCCCGGCTGTTTCAGGATGCCGGACAAAACGTCTGCGGGACGGAAGAAACATTCACCGAACGCTTAGCCATCCTGCGTGCCCTGACCCGAGAAGGCGTCTTCGCGTTCGACGCGGCGGCACTGGAGGATTTCCTGACCGGTTATCTTGCAGATGGTCTTCGCGCGGTCAGCCACAGTGAAATCTACCGGAATACGTACCATCCAGCCTATCGGGTGGTTTCGCGTGACATGGCGGTACTTCTTCCATTGCTGTTGGAAATTTCCCGAAAAGTGGAGGAACGCGGTTTCGCGGTTCTCGCAATCGATGGATTCTGTGCGTCGGGCAAATCCACCTTAGCCGGACGGCTTTCCAACCTGTTCGGCGCGCGGCGGATTCCGATGGACGACTTTTTCCTGCCGCCCTCCAAGCGAACGCCAAAGAGGCTGTCCGAACCCGGCGGCAATGTGGACTACGAACGCTTCCGCGAAGAGGTACTCACCCACCTGTCCGACGAAACGCTGACATACGGTGTATTCGACTGCGGACAAATGGCTGTCACGCACAACGCGGTTCTGCCGAAAACTCCTGTTACCATCATTGAAGGAGCGTACGCGCTGCACCCGTTTTTCGGTACCTACGCTGACATCCGTGTCTTCATGGAAACGGACGATGCGGAACAAAAGCGCCGCATCCTCGTCCGCAACGGTGCGGCCATGCTGGCCCGTTTTGAGGAACGCTGGATTCCAATGGAACATACCTACGTTCAGGCTTTCTCCATCCGTGAGAAATGCATGTATGGGATTCGAACATAAAGAACTTGAGGGGAGGGTACATTTACCCTCCCCTCAAGTTCTGATCAGGATGAATAGATACGATATGTAGACGAAACCGATGGACAGTCGGCATCCATCCCGCAGAGTCTGCGGATCAGATCCTGACGGGTGACAATTCCGATGAAGTAACCACGGTCGTCGGTCACAGGAATGAAATTCTGCTGGGTCGCACGCTCAATCACGGTATCCATGTCCACGTCAACGGTGACGGCGGGATTCCGGTCCGGCTTCATGATCTCGCGAATGCGATAGTTTTCGCACTTCTGAATGCAATCAATCTGCTCGGCGTGATGGACGATGTGCCAGAGAAAATCTCCCTCGCTTACGCTGCCGGCGTACATCCCTTCTTTGGTCAGCACCGGAATGGCGGTGTACCCGTGTATGCGCATTTTTTCCAGCCCCTGACGGAGGGTACAGGCATCGGTCAGATACTCGACTTCGCTTTTGGGCTTGAGAAGCATGAGGACGTTCATAAAAATTTCCTCCAAGATGGAATCACTATCGATAGTATAACATCCATTTGTGAGGTTACTATGAACATTATATAATGTTTGCGGAAATTTTAGGGATTTTTTTGTGAATTTTTGAAGGATTCGGGGAGGCGCTGTTTCCAAGACGCCTCCCCGATACAAATTTATCCCTTGTTGTCCTTCAAAATGACATTGACATGCTGGTACGGAATTTCGATATTGAACTGATCGAAAGCTTTTTTGACGTCTTCCCACATATCGAAATAAACGGTCCAGTAATTTTCCGCGGCGCACCAGACGCGGAGTTTCATGGTGATAGCAGAGTCGCCGTGAGCCGCAACAAAGACTTCCGGAGCCGGATCCTTGGAGACGAGATCGTTCATCTGCGCAGTTGCGAGAAGAACCTTCCGGGTCAGGTCGATATCCGACTGATAGGCTACGCCGAAATCAAAATCGATGCGGCGCATAGC